>DASXKG010000317.1:0-4791 GCA_036496965.1 Variovorax sp. | reverse complement strand
CCTCACCGCTGGCTGCCGAAGTGCTGAATGCCCGGCCCTACGCCTTTCTCGATGACGCCCCGCTCGAAGAGCGCCGCACCCAGGCCGTGCAGAACCGTCGCTACGTCGATCCGGAAAGCGCCGACGATCTGGGCCAGCTCGACGCGGACGCGATCGACAGCGTGCGCCAGGAAGCCTGGCCGCGCGCGCGCCATGCGGACGAGATGCATGAAGCGCTGAATGCGCTGGGCCTGATCACCGCCGCCGAGGCCGCCGCCAACGAGGGATGGGCCGGATGGCTGCAGGCGCTGGCGGATGCGGGCCGTGCGACCCGGCTGCGACCCGGGCAAGGCGCGGCGCGGGATGGCGCGCTCTGGATCGCCGCCGAACGCCTGACGGCGCTGCGCCTGCTGCACCCCGATGCGGTCCTGCAGCCGCCCATCGACCCGCCGTTCGATCAGGCGCAGTCGCCGGACAGCCCCGACGATGCCTTGCGCGAACTGCTGCGTTCGCGGCTGTCCGGCCTCGGGCCGGTGCCGGCCGAAGCCCTGGCGGCCGAGCTGCAGCTGCCGCGCCGCGACATCGATGGCGCCTTGTCGGCCTTGCAATCCGAAGGCTCGGTGCTGCAGGGCCGGTTCACGCCGGGCCCCGGTCCGATCGAATGGTGCGAGCGCCACCTGCTGGCCCGGATCCATCGCTACACCCTGAAGCGGCTGCGGCGCGAGATCGAGCCGGTCGAGCCGCGCGACTTCGCCCGCTTCCTGTTCGAATGGCAGCATGTGGGCGCCGCCAGCCGGGTCAGCGGCCCGGATGCGCTGGCCGGCATCCTGACCCAGCTCGAAGGCTACGAGGCGCCGGCCGGTCAATGGGAAGCCGAACTGCTACCGGCCCGGGTCATGGACTACCACTCGGCCTGGCTCGACGAGTTGTGCACCGCCGGGCGTACCTTGTGGACGCGCCTGCGGCCGGCGGTTGGCGACGGCCGGCCGGGCGCCGGCAACGCGTCGCTGCGTTCCACGCCGATTCTCCTGCTGCCGCGCCGCACGGCGGCGCTCTGGACCGGCCTGGCACCCGCCCCGGTCGATGACCAAGCGCTGGGCTCGCGTGCGCGCCGGGTCGCGGCTTTCCTGGCCGGGCACGGCGCCTCGTTCTTCGACGAGATGGTGCAGGGCGCGCATCTGCTGGGCACCGAGCTGGAGGACGCCTTGAGCGAACTGGTCATGCGCGGGCGGGTGCACTGCGACAGCTATGCCGGCCTGCGCGCCTTGCTGGTGCCGCCCTCGAAGCGCGCCTCGACCCATGCGCGCCGCGGCCGGCGCGCGGCGCTGTTCGGCATCGAGGACGCGGGCCGCTGGTCGCTGGTGCGCCAGCGCGTCGCCGTTGCGTCCGAAAGGCCGCAGGCCGCCGCCGGCGAGGCCGTCGAGCAGGTCGCCCGCATTCTGCTGCGCCGCTACGGCGTGGTCTGCTGGCGGCTGCTCGAACGCGAGGCGGCGTGGCTGCCGCCCTGGCGCGACCTGGTGCGCGCCTATCGACGCCTGGAAGCGCGCGGCGACATCCGCGGCGGCCGCTTCGTCGCCGGGCTGACCGGTGAGCAGTTCGCCCTGCCCGAGGCGATCGGCCTGCTGCGCGAGCTGCGGCGCCGCCCCTTGGACGGCGCCCTGGTCGTGCTGGCGGCGGCCGATCCGGCCAACCTGCTCGGCACCCTGATGCGGGGGCCCAAGTTGGCCCGGGTCGCCGGCGCGCGCGTGCTGTTCCGCGATGGCCTGCCCATCGCCACGCTGCTTGCGGGCCAGGTCGAGCTGCTCGATGCGCTGCCGCCGGGCGAGGCCCGCGAGGCGGCGCGCGCGCTCTCGCCGGAGCCGGGGCTGCGCTTCGTCGAGCGCCCGGCTGCGGTGCAAGCCTGAAGGCTCAGCCCCTCGCTACGCTATCGCCCGGCGCAGCGCGGCCCTGGCCAGCAGCCGCGTGGAATCCAGCGTCGGCAGGGGCGAATTCGCGTCGTCGATGATGAGCGGGATTTCGGTGCAGCCGAGGATCACCGCATCGCAGCCCTCGTCCTTCAACCGCCCGATGACCTCCTGGAAGGCGCCGACGGCCTCGGGCTTGAACACCCCATAGACCAGCTCTTCCATGATGATGCGGTCGATCCGCTCGCGCTCGGCCACGCCCGGACGCAGCCAGGCCAGGCCCAGGGCCTCGAGCCGCTGCGGATAGACCGCGCTGTCGACCAGCCAGCGGGTGCCGGTGATGCCGAGCCGGCGGAAGCCGCGCCGCGCCGCTTCCTGCGCCACCACCTCGGCAATGTGCAACCAGGGCAGCGGCGAACGCCCCTCGACCAGCGGCAGCGCCTGGTGGATCGTGTTGTCCGGGCAGATCAGGAAATCGGCGCCGGCGGCCGCGAGCTTGCCGGCCGAGGCCAGCATCAGCTCGGCCACGCCGGGCCAGTCGCCGCGCTCCAGGCAGGCCACGTAGTGGGCCATGGAAGGGGTGTGCAGCGAGACCTCCGGATGCGCGTGCGGCCCGAGCAAGGGCGCGCCCTCGGCGCAGATCGTGCGATAGCACAGCGCCGCGCCTTCGGCCGAGCAGCCGACGATTCCGATGTGCAGGCTCATGTCTGCGCTCCTTGCGGGTTGGCGGTTGTCGCAGGCCTCATCAGCAAGCGGCCGCTGCCGCCGCCTCCTGAGGCCGCCGGGTCGCCCCGGGCGCCAGCAGGGCGAAGAGATTCTTCGGATCGGGCAGCTCGGGCACCAGCCGCAGATGTTCGCCGATCCCGAGTTCGCGTGCCTGGGCGTACAGGAAGCACAGCGTCGAATAGTCTTCCAGGGCGAAGCCGACCGAGTCGAGCACCGTCACCTGGCCGGCCTCCGTGCGCCCCGGATGCTGGCCGTCGAACACGCGCCAGATCTCGGTCGCCGGGAAATCGGGCGGCATCTGCTGCAGCTCGCCCTCGATGCGCGTCTGGGGCTCGTATTCGACGAACACGGCCGCCCGGCGCAGCAGCTCGGCATGCAGCTCGGTCTTGCCGGGGCAGTCGCCGCCGACCGCATTCAGGTGCATGCCGGGTTCGATCATGGCCGGCGTGAGGATGGTGGCCAGCGCCTTGTCGGCGGTGGCGGTGGTCACGATATCGGCGCCGCGCACAGCCTCGGCGGTGCTGGCGCACAGGGCGACGTCGAAGCCCTGGCCGTGCAGGTTGCGCAGCAGCTTGCGACTGGCCTGCGGATCGGTGTCGAAGAGCCGCAGGCTGCGGATGCCCAGCAGGTCGCGAAAGGCGAAGGCCTGGAACTCGCTTTGCGCGCCATTGCCGATCAGCGCCATCGTCCGGCTGCCCGGCCGCGCCAGGGCGCGCGCGGCCAGCGTGGACATCGCTGCGGTGCGCATGGCAGTCGCCAGGCTCATCTCGGCCAGCAGCAGCGGCGCACCGGTGGCGACCTCGGCCAGCACGCCGAAGGCCATCACCGTCGGCAGGCCGATGCGGGTGTTCTTCGGATGGCCGTTGACGTACTTGAAGGCGTAGAGCAAGGCGTCGGAAATCGGCATCAGCTCGATCACGCCGTCGGCCGAATGGTTGGCCGTGCGGGCGCGCTTGTCGAACGCCTGCCAGCGCAGGAAATCCTGCCTGATGGCCGCGGCGATGCCTCCCAGGCAGGCCGACAGGCCCCGGCGCGCCACGATGGCTGCGACCTCGTCCGCGCCGAGGTACAAGGTGTGATCGAAGCGGGAGGTGGACATGATGGCCCAGTCTCCGCCTGTTTCGCGGTAGAAAGAAGCGTCAACAATGCCAGCAAGCCGCCATGGCATGCAGCAAAACGACAGGACGCGCTGACGAAATGGACATCGACGCACTCGACCAACGGCTGATCGCGCTGCTGCGCCAGAACGCCCGCCTGCCCGTCGCCACGCTGGCGCAGAAGCTGGCGGTCTCGCGCGGCACGGTGAGCAACCGGCTGCGCAAGCTCGAAGACGGCGGGGTCATCGTCGGCTACGCGGTGCAGCTGCGGCCCGAGGCCCGCGCGCATGAAATCCGCGCCTGGATGGGCATCCTGGTCGAAGGCAACCAGACCCGCCAGGTCATCGTCAGCCTGCTCGGCGAGCCCGGCGTCGCGGCCCTGCACGACACCAACGGCCGCTGGGACCTGCTGGCCGAGCTGCGCGCCGGATCGATGGCGGAGCTGTCGCAGGTGCTGGAGCGCATCCGGCTGGTGAAGGGCATTCGCAGCAGCGAGACCAGCATCCACCTGCAAACCTACCGCTAACAGCAGGAAAAGCCGGCGGTGACTATCATGGCCGCCCAGCCCGCGATCGGAGAATTTTCCATGAGCATCCCCACCACCCGCCTCGGCCGCACCGGCCTCGTCGTCAGCCGGCTCGCGCTCGGCACCATGACCTTCGGGCTGCAGACCGAGGAGGCGGTGTCGCACCAGATCCTCGACCGCGCCACCGATGGCGGCATCAACTTCCTCGACACCGCCGATGTCTATCCGCTCGGCGGCACCACCGAGACGGCCGGCCGCACCGAGGAGATCGTCGGGCGCTGGCTGCGTGCCAAGGGCGCCAGCCGGCGCGGCGACTTCATCGTCGCCACCAAGGCCTGCGGCAAGATGGGTCCCAACGCCTGGGACCAGGGCGCCTCGCGCAAGCATCTGCTGGATGCCATCGACGCCTCGCTCAAGCGCCTGCAGACCGACCATGTCGATCTCTACCAGCTGCACCACGACGACCGCGAGACGCCGCTCGACGAGAGTCTCGAGGCGCTGGACGCGATTGTCCGCTCGGGCCGGGCCCGCTATGTCGGTGTCTCCAATTTCCTCGCCT
>DASXKG010000316.1:0-6735 GCA_036496965.1 Variovorax sp. | reverse complement strand
GAGGTAGCGACTTCGTCGCCCTTGGCGAGCGCCTCGATCATGGCGCGCGCTTCCTTCTGGCGCTTCATCTGCGGTCGGATCATCACGAAATAGAGGACCACGAACATCAGCACCAGGGGCAGCATGCTGCCGAGCGAGGACATCATGTCGCTGCCACCGGCGGCAGGCGCGGTCTGGGCGAAAGCGGAGGAAATGAACAAGGGAGTCTCCAACAGAGGAAGGAAGAGGAGCGCCGCCCTTTCAAAAAATAAAGCGCGCGACGCATCCGCGGCCGCACCCGGCGGCCACGCAGCGCGGCGCCTTGCCGCGCACAGCAGCAAGCATTGTATTCGGCCGTAACCTAAGATCTTCGCGAACTAAACCGGGGCGGGGTCCAGGGCTTTTGGGCGCCAGGCCACCCCAAGTCCTGCGACCCTCAAGCGGCGGCGCGGCTGCCCTGCGGGTCGCGCCACTTGGCCATCAGCTCGGCCCAGCGCACCCGCGCCGCCTGGAGATTGCGCTCCTTGACGTGCCCGTAGCCGCGGATCTGCTCGGGCAGGCCAGCGATCTCGAGCGCGCTCGCATGGTTGGCGGCGCTCAGGCCGGCGAGCACTTCGTCGATGCTGGCGCGGTATTCGCCGATCAGGGCGCGTTCGGTCTTGCGTTCCTCGGTGCGGCCGAAGATGTCGAGCGCACCGCCGCGCAGGCCCTTGAGCCGGGCCAGGAGCCGGAACCCGGTCAGCATCGCCGGGCCGAATTTCTGCTTCTGCAGCTCGCCCTTGCCATTCTTCTTGGCGATGATGGGCGGCGCCAGGTGGTAGTTGAGCTTGAAGTCGCCCTCGAACATGCCATTGACACGCTCGAGGAAGGCGGGGTCGGTGTGCAGGCGGGCGACCTCGTATTCGTCCTTGTAGGCCATCAGCTTGAACAGGTAGCGCGCCACCGCCTCGCTCAGGCTGGTCTTGCCCAGCGCCGATTCGGCCTGCCGCACCTTGGCGACGAAGGCCTTGTACGTGTCGGCATAGGCCGCGTTCTGGTAGCCGGTCAGGAATTCGGCGCGGCGCGCGACCAGGCTGTCCAGCGTCTCGCGCTTCTTGAACTCGATGACCTGGCCCGGCTGCACGCGCTTCTGCAGCTCGCCCAGGCGTTCAGCCGCCTGGCGACCCCATTCGAAGGCGGCCTTGTTGTTGTCCACGGCCACCGCATTGAGCTCGATGGCCCGCATCAGCGATTCGTGCGCCAACGGGATCCAGCCCTTTTGCCAGGCGAAGCCGAGGATCATCGGATTGACGTAGATGGAGTCACCCATCAGCGAGGTGGCGGTGGCATCGGCGTCGAAGGCGCCCACGGCATCGGCGCCGACGGCACGGGCGATCTCGGCCGCGCAGGCCTCCTGCGGGTTCTGCCAGTTGGCATTGCGCACGAAGGCCGCCGTCGGGTTGCTGTGGCTGTTCAGCGCCACGCGGGTGCGGCCTTCGCGCATGCGTGCCATGGTCTCGGCATTGACGCTGACCAGCGGATCGCAGGCCAGGACCAGGTCGGCCGCGGCGGTTCCGACCCGGGTGGTGCGGATGTCGTCCTGGCTCGCGCCGATCAGCACGTGGCTCCAGGTGGCACCGCCTTTCTGCGCCAGGCCGGCCGCGTCCTGCGTGACGATGCCCTTGCCCTCGATGTGCGCCGCCATGCCCAGCAGCTGGCCGATGGTGATGACGCCGGTGCCGCCGACACCCGCCACCACGATGCCCCAGACGTTGCCGGCGGCCAGGGAGGGCAGTGCCGGTTCGGACAACGGGCCCAGTTCGGCCGGCGTCGAGCCCTTGCTCTTGGCCTTCTTCTTCAGACTTCCGCCCTCCACCGTGACGAAGCTGGGGCAGAAGCCCTTCAGGCAGCTCATGTCCTTGTTGCAGGTGCTCTGGTTGATGGTGCGCTTGCGGCCGAATTCGGTCTCCAGCGGCTCCACCGACAGGCAGTTGCTCTGCACGCTGCAATCGCCGCAGCCTTCGCAGACCAGCTCGTTGATGACCACGCGCTTGGCCGGGTCGACCGCCGTGCCGCGCTTGCGGCGGCGCCGCTTCTCGGTGGCGCAGGTCTGGTCGTAGATGATGGCGGTGGTGCCCTTGATGGCGCGGAACTCGCGCTGGATCTCGTCCAGCTCGTCGCGATGGCGCACCTTGACGTTCTCGCCCGGCACGTTCACACCCTGGTACTTCTCGGGCTCGTCGGTGACCACCACCACCTTGACCGCGCCTTCGGCATGCAGGCTCTCGGCGATCTGCAGCACCGAGTGGCCCTCGGGCCGTTCGCCCACCTGCTGGCCGCCGGTCATCGCCACCGCGTCGTTGTAGAGGATCTTGTAGGTGATGTTGACGCCGGCCGCAATGCTCTGGCGGATCGCCAGCAGGCCGCTGTGGAAGTAGGTGCCGTCGCCCAGGTTGGCGAAGATGTGCTGGTCGGTGGTGAAGGGCTGCTGGCCGACCCACGGCACGCCCTCGCCGCCCATCTGCGTGAAGCCGATGGTCGAGCGGTCCATCCAGGTCGCCATGAAGTGGCAGCCGATGCCGCCCAGCGCGCGCGAGCCCTCGGGCACGACGGTGCTGGTGTTGTGCGGGCAACCCGAGCAGAACCAGGGCTGGCGCCCCGCGTCCGAGACGCCGACCACCTGGGGCGCGGCCATCGCGCGCTCCTTGGCTTCGAGGATCGCCAGCTGCGCGTCGATGCGCGCGGCCATATCGGCCCCGGCGGCGGCCAGCAGGCCGGTCTTTTTCAGCCGCAGGGCGATCGCCTTGGCGATCAGCGCCGGGCTCAGGTCGGCATTGGCGCGCAGCAGCTCATGGGCGCTGGGATTCGGCATCGACCATTCGCCGCCGGAATAGCCCTCGGCCTCATGCACCTCGCCCTCGTCGAACTTGCCCACCACGTTGGGCCGCACGTCGGGGCGCCAGTTGTAGAGCTCTTCCTTGAGCTGGTATTCGATGACCTGGCGCTTTTCCTCGACCACCAGGATTTCCTGCAGCCCGGTGGCGAAGGCGCGCGTGAGCTGGGCTTCCAGCGGCCAGACCACGGCCACCTTGTGCAGCCGGATGCCGAGCTGGCGGCAGGCGGCATCGTCCAGACCGAGGTCGATCAGCGCCTGGCGCGTGTCGTTGAAGGCCTTGCCGCTGGCCATGATGCCGAAGCGGTCGTTCGGGCCTTCGATCACGTTGTGGTTGAGCCGGTTGGCACGGATGTAAGCCAGTGCGGCATACCACTTGTAGTGCATCAGCCGGGCTTCCTGCTCCAGCGCATGGTCGGGCCAGCGGATGTGCAGGCCACCGGGCGGCATCTGGAAATCGGTGGGGATGACGATCTCGACCCGCTCGGGATCGATCATCGCGGTGGCGCTCGACTCGACGATCTCCTGGATCGTCTTCATGCCCGACCAGATGCCGGCGAAGCGGCTCATCGCGAAGGCATGGATGCCGAGGTCGAGGATTTCCTGCACGTTGGCCGGGAAGAAGACCGGCGTCCCGCAGGCCTTGAAGATATGGTCGCTCTGGTGCGCCGCGGTCGAGCTCTTGGAGATGTGGTCGTCGCCGGCCACCGCGATCACGCCGCCGAACTCGGTCGTGCCCGCCATGTTGGCGTGCTTGAAGACATCGGAGCAGCGGTCCACGCCCGGGCCCTTCCCATACCAGATGCCGAAGACGCCGTCGAACCTGTTGGTGCCGGGCGGCGAAAAGCCAAGTTGCTGCGTGCCCCAGAGCGCCGTGGCCGCCAGCTCTTCGTTGACGCCCGGCTGGAAGACGATGTTCTGTTCCTTCAGGAACTTGCTGGCCTTCCAGAGCGCCTGGTCGTAGCCGCCGAGCGGCGAGCCGCGGTAGCCGCTGATGAAGCCGGCCGTGTTCTTGCCCTGCTGCTGGTCACGCAGGCGCTGCAGCATCGGCAGCTTGACCAGCGCTTGCACGCCGCTCATGAAGGCGCGGCCATAGTCCAGGCTGTACTTGTCGTCCAGCGTGACGGTTTCCAGGGCCTTGCGGATGTGCTCGGGTAGCGGTGCATTCATCGTGTCCGTCTCCAGTTGGCTGTGCTTCGTGGGCATGGCTGGGCAGGTCTTCCGTGGCGGATTCGCCCCGGCCATCATGGAGCAAAGTGTATGCCTGCTGTCTTGACAGGTGTTTGCGTTTTGTGCCTTGATTGACCCCTGGTTTGAAAGAACCTTGCTCAATATCGATCAAAATGGAAAGCCTGGACAAGTTTGACATTGCCATCCTGCAAGAACTGCAGACCGACGGGCGCCTCACCAACGCCGAGCTCTCGCAGCGCGTCGGCCTGTCTGCCGCGCCGTGCTGGCGCCGGGTACGGGCGCTCGAGGAAGCCGGCTTCATCAAGGGCTATCACGCCGAGATCGACCGCCACAAGATCGGGCTCGGCGTGCTGGCCTTCGTGCGGGTCGACACGGAGCGCGTCACCGGCGAGGCCACGCGCAAGCTCGAGGACGCCATCCGCAAGCTGCCGGAGGTGATCAGCTGCCACTACATCAGCGGCACCGGCACCTTCGAACTGCAGGTCGTGGCCCAGGACCTGGATGGCTTTTCGCGCTTTGCGCTGCAACACCTGATGAACCTGCCGAATGTGAAGGACCTGCACACCAGCTTCTCGCTGGGCGAGGTCAAGGCCAGCCACGCCTTGCCGCTGGCGCATCTGCCGCCCAGGCCTTCACGCTGAAGGCGGCGCAAGGGGCCACGGCGAAGCGGACATTTTTGGGGAATGACGCCGCGATGACAGTATTCAGGCCATGTAATTCTAATTACAATGTATTACATGCAGTTCGCCTCCTCCGGTCGTGACGGGTCCCGCAAAAGCCAGATGGGCGTGCGGCTCGCCGTCCCTGTCTCAGCCGCCGCAAACCCGCGCGACGAGCTCGAGCTGACCCGCGTCAGCCCCGACCGCATGGACGAGATCGCACTGGCCTGGCGCAGCCGCGCGCTGGAGGGCGACCGCGCCGCCGACCTGGTGGCCGACGTGCTCGAATCCGTGGCTTGCCACCGGCGCGAGAAATCCAGCCGCTCGCGCCTGCAGACGATCCGGCTCGGGCTCGCGGCGCTCACCCGCTACTGAAGCAAGGCCCCGCATCCTTTTTGTCAAGCCGGTCGTCGCGCCGTTTGTGCGTGATCGGCGAGGGGGCCTCTGCTAGTATTTCCTGCGTTGCCGAGACAAGGCGGGCTGCGCGTTTCGCCAGTCCTCACACCGGAAAAAGGACTTCGAGCCATGCCGGATCCCCTGATCGCCTACTGCGGTCCCGCCGCTGTGCCGGACGATTTCTGGACGCGCTGGAACATCGATCCGCCGGTCATCGCGGCCCTCGTGGTCCTGGCCTTGGCGATCGGACGGCGCAAAGCCCCCGATGCGCGCGCCGGCGGCTGGTGCGCCACGGCGTTGCTGTTCGTCATCTTCGTTTCCCCGCTGTGCGCCCTGTCGTCGGCGCTGTTCTCGGCGCGGGTGTTGCACCATATCCTGCTGGTCAGCGCCGTGGCGCCCTTGCTCGCGCTGGCCTTTCCCCGCCCGCGCGCGGGCAGCATGCCGCTGGCCCTGCTGGTGGCCGTCCATGCGGTCGTTCTCTGGCTCTGGCACGCGCCCGGGCCCTATGCCTGGGGCCTGGCCACCGTGCCGGCCTACTGGCTGATGCAGTCCTCGCTGCTCGGCAGCGCATGGCTGATGTGGCGTGCCATCCTGGCGCCGCCGATCCAGCCCGGCCCGGCGCTGGTCGCGTTGGCCGTCACCGTCGGGCAGATGGGGCTGCTGGGCGCGGTGATCGTCTTCGCGCGCGGCCCGCTTTATTTCGTTCACCTGGCGAGCACGGCCGCCTGGGGCTTCTCGCCGATCGCCGACCAGCAACTCGCCGGCCTCCTGATGTGGGTGCCGGCGATGCTGCCCTATCTCGGCGTCGGCCTGTGGATCGCGTGGTCCAGCCTGCGGCCCAGCGAGCCCGCCCTGTGACCACCTTCCTGAAATTCGTCCATCTGGCCGCGATCGCGGTATGGTCGGGCGGACTGCTCGGGCTGCCTTTCCTGTTCTGGCAGCGCCGGGGCTTGGCCGCGGGCGCGGATCTCGACCGGCTGCACCGCATCACCCGGCTGGTCTACGTGGAGCTGACCTCGCCGGCCGCCTTCATCGCCATCGGCAGCGGCACGGCGCTGATCTTCCTCCAGGCCACGTTCCAGGAATGGTTCTCCCTCAAGATGGTCCTGGTCGGCGGCATGGTGATGCTGCACGTGGTCGCCGGACTTGTCCTCGCGCATCTGTTCCTGCCCGGCGGCCGCTTCGGCCTGTTCCCGCACATCGCGCTGACCAGCGCCTATCTCGTGCTGATGAGCGCGATCATCTGGATCGTGCTGGCCAAGCCGCACATCGACTCGAGCCAGTTCGCCCCTGGCCTGTTCGAGCCCGGCAAGCTGCGTCAGCTCTTTTCCGACACCAAAACACCGACGCCATGATCGAACACGAGCTTGCCTCCATGCCAGCCGGCAAAGCCCGTCATCGCCGCGGCGAGCGCCGACAGAGCGAGGCCGTGCGTCAGGACCTCGCCGGGATCGATCAGGCGCAGGCCCCAGTTCGCGCCGGCGATGGCGACCAGGGTCATCGCGGCGACGGCATGGGACCAGCTTGCCTCGAGGGCCCGGATGCCGGGCACCAGCAGGAGCTCGGCGATGCCGACGATGCTCGCGGCAACGCCGGTCCAGAAGGCGATGCCGGCGGACCACAGGCCGACCCGCACCC
>DASXKG010000315.1:0-6236 GCA_036496965.1 Variovorax sp. | reverse complement strand
CGGCTTCGCGGTCGACTGGATGCGCAAGGACCTCGGCCTGGTGCTCGAAGAGGCCAGGCGCAATGGCGCCAGGCTGCCGGTGACCGCGCTGGTCGACCAGTTCTATGCCGACGTCCAGCAGGCCGGCGGCAAGCGCTGGGATACCTCGAGCCTGATCACCCGGCTCAAGTAGCACGCGCCTGCGGCCTCAGGCCGCTGCCGCGTTCAGCGAACCGGCGAGGTCGTGACGCCACCGCCCGCGGGGGTCGACGATGAGGGCAGCGGCTCCATAGGCGGCAGCGGCACTCGCGAACCCGAGGCCGCGTTCGGCGCGACCGCCGAACCACCCGAGGACTGCGGCGCCTGCTGCTGCACCTGTTGCGCCAGGTCGGCCTCGGTGACGATCTCGACCACCCGCACCACCTTGGTGACGCCGGACACGCCGCGCGCGATGTCGGTCGCGCGATCGGTCTCGCGGCGCGTGGCGATGCCCATCAGGTAGACCACGCCGCCCTGGGTCACGACCTTGAACGAATTCGCGAAGATGTCCTTGGCATCGAGCAGCGAAGCCTTGACCTTGCCGCTGATGAAAGCGTCGTTGGAGAGCTCCTGGAAGCTCAGCGCCGGACCCACGGTCAGTTCGTTGACCACCGAGCGCACGTTGTCGACGCGGCTCACCACGTCGCCGGCGCGGCGCTTGTCGGCATCGGAGCCCACCGTGCCGGTCAGAAGCACCTGGCGGTTGAAGCTGGTGACGCTGACGTACATCTGGTCGTTGGCGATCTCGCGGATGCGGGCCGCACCGCGCAATTCGATGGCCTGGTCGTCGACCTGCGCACCCGTGCTGCGACGGTCGGTCGACACCATGCCGACCCCATAGGCCGCGGCACCGCCGACCACCAACGGCACGCAAGCGGTCAGTCCGGCCACCGACAAGGCGCCTGCAGCCAAGGCCATCGCAATGCGTTGGGAGGAAGTCGTCATCATGAAAAGAGCCGTCCGTTGTGCAAGGTGGCGACGAGTTTAGCCCACGTCATTTCGCGGCCCGTTACGGCGTGTCATCAGCAACGGGCCCGAAGTTTGCAAGAATCGCGCTTGCGCATTCCCATCGAACCGAGGCCAGGAGTCACCTTGATTTCATCGACAGCGCGGGCGTCGAGCCTGGCATGCCGGCTCGCCATCGGCATCGCCGCACTGGTGCTCGCCGGCTGCACGGCGTTCGCGCCGGTCAATCCGCCGATCGACCACGTGGACCTCGACGGCGGCTACCGGGTGGGCACGCTGTTGAAGCGAAACCACGCGGACAAGAGCGACCCCGGCACGCTGTTCCTGCTCACCTTCTCGGGCGGCGGCACGCGCGCGGCGGCGTTCTCGTATGGCGTGCTGGAAGAACTGCGGCGCACGCAGATCGTGGTCGACGGAAAGCCGCGCACGCTGCTGTCGGAAGTGGATGGAATCGCCGGCGTCTCCGGCGGCAGCTTCACCGCGCTCGCCTACGCGCTCTACGGCGACCAGCTGTTCACCGAGTACGAGCCGCGCTTTCTCAAGAGGAACGTGCAGGGCGAGCTCACCAAGCGCGCGCTCAATCCGCTGAACTGGTTCAGCCTCGCCAGCGGCCTCTACGGACGCTCCGAACTGGCGGCCGACTACTACGACGAGATCCTTTTCCATGGCGCCACCTTCGCCGATCTGGTGAAGCTGCCCACGCCGGTCACGGCCGTGACCGGCACCGATCTCTCGACCGGCGCGCGCTTCGGGTTCTCGCAGGAGACCTTCGACCTGATCTGCTCGGACCTGGGCAAGGTGCGCCTGGCCCGCGCGGCCGCAACGTCCTCGGCGGTGCCCGCGGTGCTCTCGCCCGTGACCTATCACAACTACGCGGGCCGCTGCGGCGCGCAGATGCCGGCCTGGGTGGCGGACGTCACCCGTCCGGGCGATCCGGCGCGGCCGGCGGGCCGGGCGCTGCTGCGCTATCGCGACATCCTGAGCCTGCAGGACAGCACGAACCGGCCCTACATCCACGTGGTCGACGGCGGCGTCTCGGACAACCTCGGGCTGCGCGGCCTGCTGGAGGCGCTGGAAGAGGTCGAGGCCAGCCCGAAGTTCCAGGAGCAGCTGGACTTCAAGGATTTGCGCCGGATCGTGGTGGTGGTCGTCAATTCGCGCTCGGCCCCGTCCACCACCTGGGACCGCAGCCCCATCGCGCCGGGCATCGTGGCGCAACTGCTGCAGTCCTCGAGCGTGCCGATCGATCACTTCTCCTACGAATCGGTGGAACTGCTGAAGGACATCGCCCAGCGCTGGGCCGACAAGCGCACGCTCGAGATCGCCCAGCGCCAATTGGCCGGCATGACGAAGGCGCAGGCGGAAGCCGCGGTGCCGCAACTGAAGTTCGATTCCATCGACATCAGCTTCGACGCGATCGAGGACCCGGTGCAGCAGGGCTACTTCATGAACCTGCCGACCAGCTTCGTGCTGCCGGACGAAGCCGTCGACCGGCTGCGCGCCGAGGCCGGCCGGCAGTTGCGCGAATCGCCCACCTTCCAGGCCATCGTGAAGGAGATCGACGGCAGCAGTCCGTCCGCCAGGCCGGCAGGCAGGCAACCCTGACGACTAGACGCATCGCAGTGTTCTTCGGTGCCGCCGCGTGACCCGGCACGCATGAAACCGGCGCGGCCAAAGGCCAGGGATACCGCGGAACCGGCTTTGCCGGGCCGCAGGTATCGCCCCCTTGAGGGGGAGGCGCCGTAGGCGCTTCGGGGGTGTTTCACACTGTCGTGGAATCGCCGTCGGGATCGCCCAGTAGCTGGGCATCCACGGCATCGCACAGGCAGTGCAGCGCCAGCAGGTGGATCTCATGGATGCGCGCCGGCCGCTCGTGCGGCACGCAGACCTGCACGTCGGTCTCGCGCAGTGCACGCCCGACGGTGCCGCCGTTGCCGCCGTTGCCGTTGCCGCCCGCGCTGCTGCCGGCGTTGCCGAGCAGTGCCACCACGGTCATCTCGCGCGCGTGGGCTGCTTCGACCGCAGCCAGCACGGCGGCCGACTGGCCGCTGGCGCTCAGCACCAGCAGCACGTCGCCGGCCTGGCCGAGCGCCCGGACCTGGCGCGCGAAGCGGTCGGGGCCCAGCGCATCGGGGGTGTCGGCCGCGGGATCGGTGGCATCGCCAGGCAGTGCAATGGCAGCCAGCTCGGGCCGATCGCGCTCGAAGCGACCCACGAACTGGGCCGCGAACTGGGCCGCCAGGAAACCGCTCACGCCGGCCCCGCAGGCCAGGATCTTGCCGCCGCTGGTGACGCAGGCCAGCACGGCCTGCATGGCCTGGGAAATCGGTTTGCCCAGCAGCGGACCCGCCTGGTACTTCAGGTCCGCGCTGTCGATGAAATGCTGCTGGATCCGTTGCTCGAGCATGAAAAAGATCATAGCGCCCTGACCGGGACCGCCCGGGCCGGGCGCTGAAGGCAGCGAGAGGGGCCAGGCCGGCGCCGGGCCGCCCCAAGGCGGCCTGCGGCCCCCTCGGGGGGCAGCGAACCACACGCAGTGGGGAGCGTGGGGGCCCTACTGATCGGCGTCGAAGGCGGCGGGCAGCCAGGTGATGCGCTCCTCGACCAGCACCACGTCGAAGCGGCAGGGCGGCAGCACGGCCAGGCGGCTGATGTAGTGGCGCGCGGCGAAGACGATGCGGCGCCGCTTGACGCCGGTGATGCTGGCGCCGGCGCCGCCGTGCGTGCTGCCGGCGCGCCCGCGCACCTCGACGAAGACCAGCGTGCCGTCGCGCGCATCGCGCATGATCAGGTCGATCTCGCCGCCGCCGCGCCCCGGGGTTCGATAATTGCGCGCGACCAGGCGAAGGCCGGCTGCCAGCAGATGTTCGAGCGCTGCATCTTCGGCCGCGTCGCCGCGCTGCTTGGTCGTGATCCGCGGCGCCCGCCCTGCCGCCTTGTCCTGGAGATATCCCATTGACTTCCACCGCTCCCGTTTCGTTCGGCGCCGCCCTGCAAGCCGCGCGCGATGCCGCGGGTGCGCAGCATTATCCGCAGGCCACGCTCTACGTGGTCGCCACGCCGATCGGCAACCTGGCGGACATCACGCTGCGCGCCCTGCACGTGCTGCAGATCGTCGACGCGGTGGCCTGCGAGGACACCCGCCACACGCAGAGCCTGCTGCGAGCCTACGGCATCGAGCGGCCCGCGGCCCAGCTGCTGGCCCTGCACCAGCACAACGAGAGCGAGGCGGCGCAGGGCGTGGTGGCGCGGCTGGCGCAGGGCGCGCGCGTCGCCTATGTCAGCGATGCCGGCACGCCGGGCGTGAGCGACCCGGGCGCGCGGCTGGTCGCCGCCGTGCGTGCGGCGGGGTATCGCGTGCTGCCGCTGCCCGGCGCCAGCAGCGTGACCACCCTGGTCGGCGCGGCCGGGCTGGTCGCGCCCGGGGACGCGGGCAGCGGCTTCGTCTTTGCCGGCTTCCTGCCGACCAAGGCCGGCGAGCGCGATGCCGCGGTCCTCGCGCTGGCCGGTGAGCCGCGCAGCGTGGTGCTGCTGGAGGCGCCGCACCGCATCGAGGCGCTGGCCCGTGCGCTGGCGAGCCTGGGCGAGCGCCAGGTCACGATCGGTCGCGAGCTGACCAAGCAGTTCGAGGAAATCGCCACGCTGCCGGCCGCGGCGCTGCCGGACTGGTTCGCCGCCGGGCGCGACCGCACGCGCGGCGAGTTCGCCCTGGTGCTGCATCCGCTGGCGGTCGCGGCCGCCGACGACGCCGAGGGCGAACGGGTGCTGCGCCTGCTGCTGGCCGAACTGCCGCTCAAGAGCGCGGTGCGGGTGGCGGCCGAGATCACCGGCGCCGCGCGCAACGCGCTCTACGAGCTGGCGCTGCGCCTGAAGCAGTAGTTCGAGGGAGCCGCATGCAATTTCGCGTCGACGAGGACATCACCTTCCGCAAGCTGGAGATCCTGCTGGCCTTCATGGAGACCGGCAACCTGGCGCGCGCGGCAGAGCGGCTCGACCTGAGCGCGGCCAGCGTGCACCGGGCCCTGCAT
The DNA here is from genome assembly GCA_036496965.1 of Variovorax sp. Taxonomy (GTDB): domain Bacteria; phylum Pseudomonadota; class Gammaproteobacteria; order Burkholderiales; family Burkholderiaceae_C; genus Variovorax. The sequence goes on along the minus strand of DASXKG010000315.1, from coordinate 1,224 downwards.
TCGCTGGAGACCGGGGTGCGCTGCACGCTGTTCCGCCTCGAAGGGCGCAACCTGCTGCCGACCGAGGCCGCGCAGGCGCTGGCCGACACCGCGCGCGAAGTGCTGCGCACCATGGCCGCCGGCATCGCCACCACGCGCGAAGTGGCGGGGTATTCGGCGGACCGCATCCGCATCGGGTCGCTCTACTCGCTGACCATCCGCACCGTGCCGACCTTGATCGTCGGGCTGAAGGTGCGCAAGCCCGAACTCGGCACCGAACTGGTGCTCGGCTCGAATGCCCACCTGCTGGCCAAGCTGCGCGACGGCAGCGTCGATGCGGCGGTGATGGCGATGCCCGAGGATGCGCCCGACATCGAATCGGAGCCCCTCTTCGACGACGCCATCTACTTCGCCGCGCCCGCCGGCTCGCCCTATGCCGCACAGGAGACGGTCGACCTGCGCCGCTGCGCCCACGAGCGATTCGTCAGCCTGAGCGAGGGCTTTGCCACCTACAACGGCTTCATGGACGCCTTCCGCGTGGCCGGGTTCACGCCCGAGGTGGTGATGACCACCGGCGACATCTTCTCGCTCATGAACCTGGTCAGCGGCGGCATCGGCTGCACGCTGCTGCCGGGCCGGGTGCGCGATCTGTTCGCGCACAAGGTGCAGCTCATTGCCCTGGAGCCCCGCTACCGCATGCGCCAGACGATCGGTCTGAGCTTCTTGCGCACGCGCGAGCGCGATCCCAACCTGCTGGCGCTGCTGGCGGTAGCACGCGGCGCCAGGTCCGAGCTCCCCTGAGGGCATCGCGCCCGGCAACCGTTTCGCCGAGCGCAACGGTTGCCGCCGCCGCGTGATTGATCGGATGGCGCGCGCCCGGTACGGTACGCCTCACAGAAACAGCGCCTTTCGCGCGCCGTCGAACCGGAGACATAGGCATGATCATCTACGGCACGGCCCTGCTGGCACTTTGCCACCTGCTGGGCATCTTCCTCGGCGACCTGCTCGGCCAGCTGCTGGGCGTGCAGACCAACGTTGGCGGCGTCGGCATCGCCATGCTGCTGCTGATCTGCGCCCGCCTATACCTGCACCGCACGAACTGGCTGCCCCGGCTCACCGAACTCGGCGTCGAGTACTGGGGAGCCATGTACATCCCGGTGGTGATCGCCATGGCGGCCCAGCAGGACATGGTGTCGGCGCTGCGCGGCGGCCCGGTGGCGCTGCTGGCGGCGCTGGCGGCGGCCG
>DASXKG010000314.1:0-12981 GCA_036496965.1 Variovorax sp. | reverse complement strand
CGCGCAGCATTTCGGTCAGATCGATGATCTGGCCGCTGCTGGCCGGTTCGCGTTCTTCGGTGGCCACCACCTGCTTGCCGGCGATCTTCGCGTCAATGGCCGCCAGGATGCGCTGCTTCTCCTCGTCGACGAATTCGCTGGGGTCGTAGCTGTCCTCGGAGATCTGGTCGATCAGCTGCAACGCCAGCTTGACTTCGGCATCGGTCGGCGTGACGAGCTCGATCTCGAGTTCCTTCATCGAGCGCACCTCGTCGGCATAGAGCAACTGCTGCAGCACCAGTCCGTCTTCGGCCGCGCGCACCTGGACCACGTACTGCTTGCCTTTCCAGGCCCATTTGGCCAGCGCGCAGCGACCGCTTTTCTGCATCGCCGCGCGCAGCAGCGAGTAGGGCTTGCCGCCGCGCTTGTCGGGGGCGATGAAATAGGCCTTGTCGTAGTAGAGCGGATCGACCGCCTTCTCGGGGATGAAACTCACGATGTCGACCTGGTGGCTGGCGCTTTCTTCGACGGCCTTGAGCTCCTCGGGCGCGAAGAGCACGTAACGGTCCTTCTCGAACTCGTAGCCCTTGACCATCTCGGTGCGCGGCACCACCAGCGACGGGTCCTTCTCGGACACGTATTGCTGCTTCACGCGCGAGCCGTCCTTGGTCAGCAGGTTGAAGCGGATCGTGCCCGAGCTTTCCGTGGCCGAGTACAGCTTCACGGGGATCGAGACCAGCCCGAAGCCCAGGGACAAGGACGCTATGGAACGAGCTGCCATGCAAATCTCCATCGAACGGGATTGGCCAGAATGCCACTTTCGGGCGCGCTTGACCACTCCCCCGCGCGCGGCTTGCGTGTTGACCCACAGCATGGCGACTTGGTGCAGGTCGCTGCCGCATGTCCGATTTTTCCGCGCCGGCCGTGAAATCCGCCCTGCCGCATTCGTGCGCAACTGCACAGGCCTGTCCTAATGGCGTATGCCCATGCGCGCGCCGAACGGGCAGACTGTGGTCCGATTCAACACCTTGAGGAGCCTCGAAATGGAATTCATGCAGTGGCTGGGCGTCGCCGCCGGCCTGGCAGTGCTGGCCGCCGGCGGACTCGTCGTCATGCCCAGGATCATGCGCGGCAAGGGTGCGGGCGTTGCACGCTCGGTCGACAAGGCAGCGTTCCCGACGACCTCCGGCGGAGGCACGGCTTTCGGGCGCCTGTCGACCATCCGTTGACAAGCACCTCCATGGCCTCGACCAACGATTGCTGTGCACCGGTTGCCGCAGTGCGGACCGGCCGTAGAAGCTGGCTGAAGCGAGCCGGTGCGGGCGGGGGCGCCGTCGTGATGGCCGGCCTCGGCCTGCGCACCGAAGACGCCGAAGCCGCCTCCCTGAGCCAGGCGCAGCGCGACGCGATGACGCCCGACTTGGTCATCGAGATGATGAAGAAGGGCAATCAACGCTTCCGCTCTGGGAAGATGCGTCCGCAGAATTTCCTGGCCCAGAAGCGCGCGAGCGCCTCGGGCCAGTTCCCGGCGGCGGTCATCCTGGGTTGCATCGATTCGCGCGCGCCGGCCGAGATCATTCTGGACGCCGGCATCGGCGACACCTTCAACGCGCGCATCGCCGGCAACATCGCCAACAAGGACCTGATGGGCAGCCTGGAATTCGCCTGCGCGGCGTCCGGGGCCAAGGTGGTCCTGGTCATGGGCCACACGGCCTGCGGCGCGATCAAGGGCGCCATCGACAACGTGCAGCTCGGCAATCTCACCGGGCTGCTCGAGGTCATCAAGCCGGCCGTCGAGGCCACGGCCTATGGCGGCGAGCGGACCAGCAAGAATCCCGAATTCGTCGATGCGGTGGCGCGCACCAACGTGCTGCAAACCATTGCCAAGCTGCGCACCGGCAGCCCGGTCCTGGCCGACCTGGAGAACAAGGGCCAGATCAAGATCGTCGGGTCGATGTACAACTTGGCCGACGGCGTGCTCAGCTTCATGTCGTAGCGGGATCGGTCGTCGGCGTGCTGCTGGTATACCAGTTGCGCTCCGATCGTACTTCCGCCATACTTCCGGACCTCGGCGTGCGCTTCGACGCGCCGGGCCACCCTGGAGACGACATGAACATCCATTTCAGCGCCTGGTGCCGGCCGCGCGCGTTCACCGGCCGCGTCATGTCGGCGCTTGTCCCGTTGGTCGCGGGACTCCTGTTCTCGATGGCGGCACATGCCCAAGCCGACTATCCGGCCAAGACGGTGCGCATCGTCATCGGCACGCCGCCTGGCGACACGGCCGACACCATGGCGCGCAACCTGGCCAGCGAGCTGGGCAAGATGACGGGCCAGGCCTTTTTCATCGACAACCGTCCGGGCGCACACGGCATCATCGCGGCGGAGAATGCCCAGCACGCCGCAGCCGACGGCTACACCCTGCTGCTTTCCACGGGCGGTCCGATGGCGATCAACCCCTCGCTGTACAAGAAGCTGCCCTACGACCCGCTGAAGTCCTTCGAGCCCATCGTGCCGATCTCGCGTGGCGGGCTTTTCCTGGTGGTCAACAATGACTTGCCGGTCCATGACCTGCGCGAACTGGTCGCCTACGCCAAGGCCAGGCCCGGTGCGCTGAGCTACGGGTCCGGCGGCAGCGGCACCACGCAGCATCTGGCCATGGAAGCCCTCAAGAAGACGGAAGGGATCGACATCGTTCACGTACCCTACAAGGGCTCGCCGGCGGTGATCCAGGATCTGATCGGCGGGCAGGTCCAGCTGGCCTTCGATGCGGGGGCATCGATCCTGCCCCAGATCCAGAGCGGTAGCGTGCGCCTGATCGGCGTGGCTGACGAGGCCCGTTCCCCGCTGGTACCCGGGACGCCGACCTTGGCAGAGCAGGGCGCCCAGGGCGTGAACGCCGCGGTCTGGTCGGGCCTCTTCGCACCCGCCGGCACTGCACCGGCGATCGTGGCGAAACTCAATGAACTCGTGAATCGCGCGCTCAAGGACCCGCAATTCGTCGCCCAGATGCGCGCCCAGGGCGGCGAGCCCGCCGGCGGTTCGAGCGAACAGTTCCGGGTCTTCCTGCGCGACGACATTGCACGCTGGGCTTCGGCGGTGAAGGCGTCGGGCGCGACGGTCGACTGACAGCGAAAAAGGAAGGCTTCATGAGCCGCTACGCAGAGTTCTATCGCCGTTCGATCGATGCGCCAGAGTCTTTCTGGGCCGAGCAGGCTCGCCTGATCGACTGGCAGACGCCGCCGCGCCAGGTGCTGGACGCCAGCCAGCCTCCCTTCGCGCGCTGGTTCGTCGGCGGCACCACCAATCTCTGCCACAACGCGGTCGACCGCCACCTGGCCACGCGCGGCGACCAGGCCGCGCTGATCTTCGTCTCGACCGAAACCGGCGTGGAAAAGAGTTTCAGCTTCAAGGAACTCCATGCCGAGGTGCAGCGCACCGCCGCCAGCCTGGCTGCGCTGGGCGTCGGCAAGGGGGACAGGGTGCTGATCTACATGCCGATGATTCCCGAGGCCGCCTTCGCGATGCTGGCCTGCGCGCGCATCGGCGCGATCCACTGCGTGGTCTTCGGCGGGTTCGCCAGCGGCTCGCTCGCCACCCGGATCGAGGACGCGGCGCCCAAGCTGATCGTCAGCGCCGACGCCGGTTCGCGCGGCGGCAAGGTGCTCGCCTACAAGCCCTTGCTGGACGAGGCGATCCGGCTGTCCGCCCACAAGCCCGACGCCGTGCTGCTGGTCGACCGCGGCCTGGCGCCGATGGCCATGACACCCGGGGGCGACCATCTGGCCAGCGAATTGTTCGCGCGGTATCGAGACGCACAGGTCCCGTGCACCTGGCTGGAATCCGGCGAGATCAGCTACACCATCTACACCAGCGGCACCACCGGCAAGCCCAAGGGCGTGCAGCGCGATACCGGCGGCTATGCGGTGGCGCTCGCGGCCAGCATGAAGCACATCTTCGACGGCCGCGCCGGCGAGACCTATTTCTCGACCAGCGACATCGGCTGGGTGGTCGGGCACAGCTACATCGTCTACGGACCGCTGATCGCGGGCATGGCCACCGTGATGTACGAGGGGCTGCCCACCCAGGGCCTGGACCAGCAGCCGGATGGCGGCATCTGGTGGCGCCTGGTCGAGAAGTACCGGGTGAGCGTGATGTTCAGCGCCCCGACCGCCGTGCGCGTGCTCAAGAAGCAGGACCCGGCGCTGTTGAAGAAGTACGACCTGTCGAGCCTGCGCGCCCTGTTCCTGGCCGGCGAGCCGCTGGACGAACCCACCGGCCGCTGGATCAGCGAAGGCCTGGGCGTGCCGATCATCGACAACTACTGGCAGACCGAATCGGGCTGGCCGATCCTCACGGTGGCCAACGGCGTCGAAGCCACGCCGAGCAAGTTCGGCAGCCCCGGCATTCCGATGTACGGCTACAAGGTCAAGATCCTGCACGAAGCCACCGGCCTGGAACTCACCGGGCCGAACGAGAAGGGCGTGGTGGTGATCGAGGGGCCGACGCCGCCGGGCTTCATGCAGACGATCTGGCGCGATGACGCGCGCTTCGTCGATACCTACTGGAAGAGCGTCCCGGGCCAGCTGGTCTACTCGACCTTCGACTGGGGCATCCGCGATGCCGACGGCTACTTCTACATCCTCGGGCGCACCGACGACGTCATCAACGTCGCCGGCCACCGGCTCGGCACGCGCGAGATCGAAGAGAGCATCTCGGGCCATGCCGATGTGGCCGAGGTCGCCGTGGTCGGCGTCGCCGATGCGCTCAAGGGGCAGGTGGCGATGGCCTTCGTGGTCCCCAGGGACGGTGCGGCCCTGGCCGATGCGGCGCTGGCGCTGCAACTCGAAGGCCAGATCATGAAGCGCGTGGCCGACGACCTGGGCGCGCTGGCGCGGCCGGCGCGGGTGCGCTTCGTCGCCGCGCTGCCGAAGACGCGCAGCGGCAAGCTGCTGCGGCGCGCCATCCAGGCGGTGTGCGACGGGCGCGATCCGGGCGACCTGACGACCATCGACGACCCGTCGACGCTGCAGCAGATCCGGCAATTGCTGGCCTGATCCACGGGCGGCCCGGCGGGCCTTGTGAAGTCGCTTACAGGTGCCATCTTCGTGGCGTGGCACAATGGCGCAGTACCTAGGCCCTTCCAGCCACAGTCGCATCCGCCAATCGGTTCAGCCGTGTCGCGGAAGGTTTCTTGAACCAGCTAGTGCTTCCTCCAGGGAAGCGAAGGTCAGCGCAACATGAGCGATTCATCGTCGACGACGTCCTCGTCCGTCTACGGCGCCTATCAAGGCAACACCTACCTCTTCGGCGGCAATGCGCCCTATGTCGAGGAGATGTACGAGAACTACCTCACCAATCCCGGCAGCGTGCCCGACAACTGGCGCTCGTACTTCGACGCGCTGCAGAACGTGCCCGCCACGGACGGCAGCCACACCAAGGACGTTCCGCACCAGCCGGTGATCAATGCCTTTGCCGAGCGCGCCAAGCAGGGCACGACCAAGGTGGTGGTCGCCAGCGGCGCCGATTCGGAACTCGGCCGCAAGCGCACCGCGGTGCAGCAGCTGATCGCCGCCTACCGCAACGTCGGCGCCCGCTGGGCCGACCTGGATCCGCTCAAGCGCACCGAGCGCCCGCCGATTCCGGAACTCGAAGCCTCGTTCTACGACTTCAGCGATGCCGACCTCGAGACGGTGTTCAACACCAGCAACACCTTCTTCGGCCGCGAGACCATGTCGCTGCGCGACCTGCTCAACGCGCTGCGCGAAACCTACTGCGGCACCATCGGCGCCGAGTACATGTACATGACCGACCAGGGCCAGAAGCGCTGGTGGCAGCAAAAGCTCGAGAGCGCGCGCACCAACCCGAAGCTGACGCCCGAGCAGAAGCGCCATGTGCTGGAACGCCTGACCGCCGCCGAGGGCCTGGAGCGCTTCCTGCACACCAAGTACGTCGGCCAGAAGCGCTTCTCGCTCGAAGGCGGCGAGAGCTTCATCGTGTCGATGGACGAGCTGATCAGCCAGGCCGGCATCAAGGGCGTGCAGGAAATCGTGATCGGCATGGCCCACCGCGGCCGCCTCAACGTGCTGGTCAACTCGCTCGGCAAGCTGCCGGCCGACCTGTTCGCCGAATTCGACCACACGGCACCCGAGGAACTGGCCAGCGGCGACGTCAAGTACCACCAGGGCTTCAGTTCGGACGTGACCACCCCCGGCGGCCCGGTGCACCTGAGCCTGGCCTTCAACCCTTCGCACCTGGAAATCGTCAATCCGGTGGTCGAAGGCTCGGTGCGCGCCCGCATGGACCGCCGCGCCGACCCGCTGGGCAAGCAGGTGCTGCCCGTCATCGTGCACGGCGACGCCGCCTTCGCCGGCCAGGGCGTGGTGATGGAAACGCTGGCGCTGGCCGAGACGCGCGGCTATTCCACCGGCGGCACGGTGCACATCGTGATCAACAACCAGATCGGCTTCACCACCAGCGACCCGCGCGACAGCCGCTCGACGCTGTATTGCACCGACATCGTGAAGATGATCGAGGCGCCGGTGCTGCACGTGAACGGCGACGATCCCGAAGCCGTGGTGTTGGCGACCCAGCTGGCGCTGGAGTTCCGCATGGAATTCCAGAAGGACGTGGTTGTCGACATCATCTGCTTCCGCAAGCTCGGCCACAACGAGCAGGACACGCCGGCGCTCACGCAGCCGCTGATGTACAAGAAGATCGCCCAGCATCCGGGCACGCGCAAGCTCTACGCCGACAAGCTCGCGGCCCAGGGCCAGGGCGCCACCCTGGGCGACGACATGGTCAAGGCCCAGCGCGCGGCCTTCGATGCCGGCAAGAACACCTCCGACCCGGTGCTGACCAACTTCAAGAGCCAGTACGCGGTCGACTGGAGCCCCTTCCTCAACAAGAAGTGGACCGATGCCGGCGACACCGCGATTCCCACCGCCGAGTGGAAGCGGCTGGCCGAGCGCATCACCAGGGCGCCAAACAACTTCACGGTCCATCCGCTGGTCAAGAAGGTGCTGGACGACCGCGCCGCCATGGGCCGCGGCGACATCAATGTCGACTGGGGCATGGGCGAGCACATGGCCTTCGCCTCGCTGGTCGCGAGCGGCTATCCGGTGCGCCTGTCGGGCGAGGACTCGGGGCGCGGCACCTTCACCCACCGCCATGCGGTGCTGCACGACCAGAACCGCGAGAAGTTCGACGAAGGCACCTATGTGCCGCTTTCGAACGTCACCGACAACCAGGCGCCGTTCGTGGTGATCGACTCGATCCTGTCCGAAGAAGCCGTGCTGGCCTTCGAATACGGCTATGCCTCCAACGATCCCAACACGCTGGTCATCTGGGAAGCGCAGTTCGGCGATTTCGTCAACGGCGCGCAGGTGGTGATCGACCAGTTCATCGCTTCGGGCGAAGTCAAGTGGGGTCGGGTCAACGGCATCACGCTGATGCTGCCGCACGGCTACGAGGGCCAGGGTCCGGAGCACAGCTCGGCGCGGGTCGAGCGCTTCATGCAGCTGGCGGCCGACACCAACATGCAGGTGGTGCAGCCGACCACCGCCAGCCAGATCTTCCATGTGCTGCGCCGCCAGATGGTGCGCAACCTGCGCAAGCCGCTGGTCATCATGACGCCGAAGTCGCTGCTGCGGAACAAGGACGCGACCTCGCCGCTGTCCGAGTTCACCAAGGGCGGCTTCCAGACCGTGATCCCGGACAGCAGGGACCTGAAGGCCGAGAAGGTCAAGCGCGTCATCGCCTGCTCCGGCAAGGTCTACTACGACCTGGCCAAGAAGCGCGAGGAGAAGGGCGCCGAAGATGTCGCCATCCTGCGCGTCGAGCAGCTCTATCCCTTCCCGCACAAGGCCTTCGGCGCCGAACTGAAACGCTACCCGAACCTGGTCGACGTGGTGTGGGCGCAGGACGAGCCGCAGAACCAGGGCGCCTGGTTCTTCGTGCAGCACTACATCCACGAGAACATGCAGGAAGGCCAGAAGCTCGGCTACTCCGGGCGCGCCGCCTCGGCCTCGCCGGCGGTCGGCTATTCGCACCTGCACCAGGAACAGCAGAAGGCGCTGGTCGACGGCGCGTTCGGCAAGCTCAAGGGCTTCGTGCTGAGCAAATAACAAACATCCGGACGCGCATCGCGTCCCTCGATAAAACACGAACAAACGAGCAGAACCGAAATGTCAATCGTAGAAGTCAAGGTCCCGCAGCTGTCCGAATCGGTGACCGAAGCCACCATGCTGCAGTGGAAGAAGAAGGCCGGCGAAGCCGTCGCGGCCGATGAGATCCTGATCGAGATCGAGACCGACAAGGTCGTGCTGGAGGTGCCCGCACCTGCGGCGGGCGTGCTGGCCGAGATCGTGCAAGGCGACGGCGCCACCGTCATCGCCGAACAGCTGATCGCGAAGATCGATACCGAGGGCAAGGCCGCGGCGGGCGCAGCGGCCGCCGCCGCTCCAGCGGCAGCCCCTGCGGCGGCGGCACCCAAGGTTGCGGCGGCCGCTGCGACCGGCGGCATCAAGTCCGACGTGGCGATGCCGGCGGCGGCCAAGCTGCTGGCCGACAACCAGCTCACGACCGGCGACGTGGCCGGCACCGGCAGGGACGGACGCGTCACCAAGGGCGATGTGCTCGGTGCCGTGGCCTCGGGCGCGACCGCCAAGGTGGCGGCGCCGGTGGCCATTCCCACCGGCGTGCCGAAGACGGCGCTGCCGCAAGTCGCTGCGCCGCGCGGCCTGTCCGACCTCGGCGACCGTCCGGAACAGCGCGTGCCGATGAGCCGCCTGCGCGCGCGCATTGCCGAACGCCTGCTGCAGTCGCAAGCCACCAACGCCATCCTGACCACCTTCAACGAGGTGAACATGGCGCCGGTGATGGAAATGCGCAAGCGCTTCCAGGAGAAGTTCGAGAAGGAGCACGGCGTCAAGATCGGCTTCATGAGCTTCTTCGTGAAGGCGGCGGTCCATGCGCTCAAGAAGTACCCGATGATCAATGCCTCGGTGGACGGCAACGACATCGTCTACCACGGCTACTTCGACATCGGCATCGCCGTCGGTTCGCCGCGCGGCCTGGTGGTGCCGATCCTGCGCAATGCCGACCAGATGAGCTTTGCCGACATCGAGAAGAAGATCGGCGAGTACGGCGCCAAGGCGCGCGACGGCAAGCTGGGCATCGAGGAGATGACCGGCGGCACCTTCTCGATCTCCAACGGCGGCACCTTCGGCTCGATGCTGTCGACCCCGATCATCAACCCGCCGCAGTCGGCCATCCTCGGCGTGCATGCGACCAAGGACCGCGCGGTGGTGGAGAACGGGCAGATCGTCATCCGTCCGATGAACTACCTGGCGATGAGCTACGACCACCGCATCATCGACGGCCGCGAGGCGGTGCTGGGCCTGGTCGCCATGAAGGAAGCGCTCGAAGACCCCGCTCGCTTGCTCTTTGATATCTAGGGAGCAGCGAATGTCCGACAAGCAATTCGACGTCATCGTCATCGGTGGCGGTCCCGGCGGCTACGTCGCCGCGATCCGCGCGGCGCAACTGGGCTTCAACGTGGCCTGCATCGACGAGTGGAAGAACGCCAAGGGCGGCCCCGCGCTGGGCGGCACCTGCACCAACATCGGCTGCATTCCGTCCAAGGCGCTGCTGCAGTCCTCGGAGCACTACGAGCACGCCGGCCATTCCTTCGCCGACCATGGCATCAAGGTCGAGGGCCTGGGCCTCGACCTGGCCAAGATGCTGGCGCGCAAGGACACCGTCGTGAAGCAGAACAACGACGGCATCGTCTACCTGTTCAAGAAGAACAAGATCGCCTTCTTCCATGGGCGCGGCTCGTTCGTGAAGGCGAGCGACGCAGGCTGCGAGATCAAGGTGGCGGGCGCGGCCGAAGAGACGCTCTCCGGCAAGCACATCATCGTCGCCACCGGCTCCAACGCGCGCGCCCTGCCGGGCGCGCCCTTCGACGAGGAGAACATTCTCTCCAACGACGGCGCGCTGCGCATCCAGGGCGTGCCGAAGAAGCTGGCGCTGATCGGTTCCGGCGTGATCGGCCTGGAGATGGGCTCGGTCTGGCGCCGGCTCGGCGCCGAAGTCACGGTGCTCGAAGCGCTGCCGACCTTCCTCGGGGCAGTCGACGAGCAGATCGCCAAGGAGGCGCTGAAAGCCTTCACCAGGCAGAACCTGAAGATCGAGCTCGGCGTCCAGGTGGGCGAGGTCAAGTCGGGCAAGAAGGGCGTCAGCATCGCCTGGACCGACGCCAAGGGCGGCGCGCAGACGCTCGAGGTCGACAAGCTGATCGTCTCCATCGGCCGCGTGCCGAACACCATCGGCCTGGATGCCGAGGCGGTCGGGCTCCAGCTGGACGAGCGCGGCGCGATCGTGGTCGACGAGGAATGCCGGACCAGCCTGCCCAACGTCTGGGCGATCGGCGACGTGGTGCGCGGGCCGATGCTGGCGCACAAGGCCGAGGAAGAGGGCGTGGCGGTGGCCGAGCGCATCGCGGGCCAGCACGGTCATGTCGACTTCAACACCATTCCGTGGGTGATCTACACCTCGCCGGAAATCGCCTGGGTCGGCCAGACCGAGCAGCAGCTCAAGGCCAGCGGCCGGGCCTACAAGGCGGGCAGCTTTCCGTTCCTGGCCAACGGCCGGGCGCGGGCGCTGGGCGACACCACCGGCATGGTCAAGTTCCTGGCCGACGCCGCCACCGACGAGATCCTGGGCGTGCACATGGTAGGTCCGATGGTCAGCGAACTGATCTCCGAAGCCGTGGTGGCGATGGAATTCAAGGCCAGTTCGGAAGACATCGCCCGCATCTGCCATGCGCATCCTTCGCTGTCGGAAGCGACCAAGGAAGCGGCCCTGGCCGTCGACAAGCGCACCTTGAACTTCTGAGCCCGTGGGACTCGTCCGGCAGGCCTACGACGCGGAATTGGCCGCGCGGGGGTACCAGAGCGACCCGGCGCAGCTGCGCGCGGTCGAGGCGCTGGACCGCTGCGCGGACGAATGGGCCGACTACAAGGCGCAGCGCTCCAATGCCTTCAAGAAGCTGATCAACCGGCCGGACATCCCGCGCGGCGTGTACATGTACGGCGGTGTCGGGCGCGGCAAGAGCTTCCTGATGGATTGCTTCTACAACGTCGTGCCGCTGCGCCGCAAGACGCGGCTGCACTTCCATGAATTCATGCGCGAGGTGCACCGCGAACTCGCCGATCTGCAGGGCACGGTCAATCCGCTGGACGAACTCGGCCTGCGCATGTCCAAGCGCTACCGGCTGATCTGCTTCGACGAGTTCCACGTGGCCGACATCACGGACGCGATGATCCTGCACCGCCTGCTGTCGGCCCTGTTCACCAACGGGGTCGGCTTCGTGACGACGTCCAATTTCAAGCCGGACGATCTCTACCCCGGCGGCCTGCACCGCGACCGCATCCTGCCGGCGATCGAGCTGCTCAACGAGCGCCTGGAAGTCATCAGCGTGGACAACGGCACCGACTACCGCCGGCGCACGATGGAGCAGATGCGCCTGTATCTCACGCCCAACGGCGCCGCCGCCGACAAGGAGATGCGCGACGCCTTCGAGCGGATCGCCGAAAGCGCGGACGAGAACCCGGTGCTGCACATCGAATCGCGCGAGATCCACGCCCGGCGCAAGGCGGGCGGCGTGGTCTGGTTCGACTTCAAGACGCTGTGCGGCGGCCCCCGCTCGCAGAACGACTACCTGGAGATCGCCAGCCAGTTCCATACCGTGCTGCTGTCGGACGTGCCCTACATGCCGGTGCGCATGGCCTCGGAAGCACGTCGTTTCACCTGGCTGGTCGACGTGTTCTACGATCGGCGTGTGAAACTCATCATGTCTGCCGAAGTCCCACCCGAGGCGTTGTACACCGAGGGCCCCCTGGCCCACGAATTCCCGCGCACGGTCTCGCGGCTGAACGAGATGCAGTCGGCCGAGTTTCTCGCGCTGGACCGCCGCATCGTCGACACCCGCCTCACATGAAGAAAAGCCTGATCCTGTTCTCGGCCCTGCTGGCCATGTCGCCCCTGTGGGCGCAGACCATCGCGGCCAGTGGCGGCATCGACCTCGATGCCGAGCGCGCGCGGCTGACCAAGGAGCGCGAGGCGATGGATGCGAACTATGACAAGGCGCGGGCCGCCTGCTACAAGAAGTTCATGGTCGAGAGCTGCCTGGAAGACAGCCGCCAGCGGCGCCGCGCCGTCAACGAGGACATCAAGCGCCAGCAGGCGCTGATCGACGATATCGACCGCCAGCACCGCGGTGCCGACGAACTCGACAAGCTCGACCAGAACGCCGCCGACGCACGCTCGCCGGAGGCGCAGGCCAAGCGCGACGACGCGCTGAAGTCCCAACAGGGGCGCGAAGACCGGGCGGCGGACCATGCCGCCAGCCGGGCCCAGACCGCGGCCCAGGAGGCCGAGCAGCGGCGCCAATTCCAGCAAAAGCAGAGCGACCATGCCGACGTGGTGGCCAAGCAGGCGCAGGAACGCGCCGCCGAGGCTGCGTCGCGGCAGGCCTACCAGGACAAGCTCGAGAGTGCGCGGCAGGCGCGTGCCGACCAGGAGCGGCGCAATGCGGAGAACACCAAGCCGCGTTCCGCGCCCTTGCCCGATCCGCCGCCGCCCGCCGCGCGGACCCCAGCGGCCGATCCGCCCTGAGGCCGGTTTTCAGTCTTTCGGCAGCGCCTCGATCTTCAGCACCGCGATCGACAGGTTGTCGCCGCCGCCGTGGGCGCGGCGGCGGGCTTCGGCGACCAGCATCTCGACTGCCTCGCGCGGCGGCTTCGCAGCCAGCAGGCCACCCATTTCGTGCGGATCGAAGTAGTGCCAGAGCCCGTCGCTGCAAGCCATCAGCACATCGCCGGCTTTCATGCGAGGAATCAGGTGGACGTCGACCGGCGGCGGCGTGGACTTCATGCCCAGGCAACCGAGCAGGATGTTGCTTTGCGGATGCAAGTTGGCTTGCTCCTCGTCGATCTCGCC
>DASXKG010000313.1:0-5135 GCA_036496965.1 Variovorax sp. | reverse complement strand
CCCAGGCGCACCAGGTCCCAGGTGAGATCGACCGACGTGCACATCTCCGGCGTGTCCACATCGACGATCAGGAAGTCCGCTTCCTTGCCGATCGAGATCTCGCCGATCAGATGGTCCAGTCCGATGGCCCTGGCACCTTCGTGCGTGGCGTGGTCGTACCAGGTCCAGCCGCCGCCGCAGGATGCGTCGCCTACGGCGAGTCCGAAGGCCAGCTTCTGCGCAGCCTCCGCCGCGTCCATCAACCGGAAGGCATCGCTGCGGGTCGAATCCGTGCCCAGTCCGAAGCGAATGCCGAGCGCCGCCATGAGGTGGGCCGGCGCCACCGCGTTGCCCTTCCACTGGCTGGCGACCGGGTTGTAGGCCACGGCGGTGTCGCTGTCCCGCAGCAGGTTCAGTTCCGTCGGCGTCACCAGCGTCCCGTGCGCGATGAGCACCTGCGGGCCGAGCGCGCCCAGGTGGGCCAGCAGCTCCAGCGGCCGCATGCCGCGCTGGATCACCGAGCGCTCCACCGATGCGAGGTGCTCGTTGACATGGGTCTGGAAGATCGTGTGCGCCTCGGCGCACATCCTCGACACATCGGCCAGCATCTCGTCCGAGGCGGCCTCCGGCACGGAGATCGCGAGCGAGGGGTGGACCAGGGGAGCACCCGACCAACGTTGCAGAAACTGCGCCGCCTGCGCCTTCACGCTCCGGCGGTCGGCGCCGGTGCTGTCGTTGCCGCCGTCGTTGCAGATCAGCCCCAGGACACAACGCAGTCCGGCCTCCTGCGTGGCGGCGGCGACGGCCCCGATGTCGCCCTTGGCGCGCGTGCCCGCATCGCAGACGGTGGTGAAGCCGCCGCGCAGCGATTCCAGGGCCGCGAGCTTGGAGACCAGATAGACGAACTCGTCGTCCAGGCTCGACTCGAGCGGAACCCAGACGCGCCGGAAGATTTCCGAAGGTTCGCCGTAGGCCAGCGACTTGCCGAAAGACTGGGTGAGATGGTGATGCGCATCGACCATCCCCGGCATCAGCAGCTTGCCGGGAAGGCGCACGGGCTCGAGCCCGGGATAGCGCGCCGCGAGCAGCTCGGCCGGCCCGATGTCGCGGAACCTGCCTCCTTCGATCAGCACGGCCTGGCCCGCGGCGGGGCCGTCGCGCAGCATCAGGTGGTCGGGCACGAGCAACAGTTGGTCGGCCGCGAGTTGCGCGGCATCGAGGTCGGGCGTCATGGTCGTGGAGCTCCGCAGGGTGGGAGGAAATGCGTGGCGGGGTTCCGTCATTGCGGGGCCGCCGCCTGTTCGCCGGCTGGCGCCTCGGTGCGCGCCCCGGGGAAATGGTGAAAGACGATATTCAGCGCGATGGCCGTGAGCGAACCCATCGCCAGGCCATTGCCGAGCACCAGTTGCAGGGTGTCCGGGAACTTGCTGTACAGGCCCGGGACCAGGATCGGCAGCAAGCCCATGGTCAGGGCTCCCGCGAGCACGAACATGTTGCCGCGCTCGTGCAGATCGACCTTGCGCAGCATGTCGATGCCCATGGTGCCGATGATCGCGAAGACCACCATCGCGGTGCCGCCGACCACGGCCGAGGGGATGGCGTTGGCGAGGCGGCCCAGCGGCGCCGAGAGCGCGACCAGGATCAGGATCAGGCCGGCGGTCGCCGTGACGTAGCGGGAGCGCACATTGGTGGCGCGGACGATGCCGATGTTCTCGCCGCTGGTGATGATCATCGAGGTGCCGAAAGCTCCGCCGATCAGCGACATGAGCGCATCGCCGCGGATGGTGCGCGGCACCACGTCGCGCGGATCGATGGTCTTTCCCACCACCTCGGCAACGGCGACTGTCTGGCCCGTGGCCTCCACCATCGAAATCACGCTGAAGATCAGCAGCGGGACAGCGGCGACCAGGTCGAAATGCGGAACGCCGAAGGGCAGCAGCGTCGGCGCGCTCCACAGCGGCCCGGCGGCCACGCTGCTGAAGTCCATCATGCCGAAGAGCGTGGCGAGGATCGCGCCCGCCAGCAGGCCCAGCAGCACCGAGAGCTGGCCGAGCATGCCCTTGAACAGGCGTGCGAACAGCATGGTGAAGCCGATGGTGGCGAGCGCGAGCCCGATGTTCGCCGGATCCGCAAAGCCCGGCGTGCCCGCCCGGCCCGCGATGATGCCGCCATACACCTTCACCAGGTTGATCGAGACCAGCAGCAGCAAGGTGCCGATGACGATCTTCGGGAAGAACTTGAGGCAACGGGAAAACACCGGCAGCACCAGAAAGTAGAACAGTGCCGTGAGAATGACCGCGCCCGATGCGGTCTGCAGATCCCTCTGCTGCGCGATGGTCAGGAACATCACGATCGGCGCGCCGCCCGGCACCATCACGAACGGCAGCCGCGCGCCGAACTTCCAGGGCCCGAAGGACTGCAGCAGCGTGCCCACGCCGCAAAGAAGAAAGGTGGCGCTGATCAGGTTGACGGTGAGCGCCGGCGACAGGCCCAGCGCCTTGGCCACCAGGAACACGGACGTGATCGGCACGGCGGCCATCACGAGAACGTGCTGCAAGCCGAACAGGAGTAGCTGTGGAATGGGCAGCACAGCGTCGACGGCGGGAGTGTCAGGAGCACGGAACATGATCGATTCCTTTGACCGGACTGCGCCCAAATCGATTTGGGCGCCTTGGCAAAAAAAGCCGCCAGTGGCGGGGTGGGGTACATTTCGGGGTCATCACCCAAAACGATTTGGGGATTGGAACACTACTTTTGAAAAAGGTCAACAGCATGGCTGCCGGTCCGGCGCAACGGGTGAATATCAAGGATGTGGCCCGTGAGGCCGGCGTTTCGCCGACCACGGTCTCCCATGCCCTCAACGCCCGGGGGCAGGTCGATGCCCGCACCCGCGCCCGGGTCGAGAAGGCGGCGCAGAAGCTCGGCTACCGGCCCAATCGCCATGCGCAGCGCCTGCGCACCGGCGAGGCGCACATGATCGTGCTGCTGTCCTCGATGCCCTTTGCGGTGGCCGGCGGTCCGTCGCGGCTGGGCTTCCTGATGGAGATCGCCGCGGTGGCGGCCACGGCCGCGCTCGACCGGAGCCTGGCCCTGGTGCTGGCGCCGCCCATGGAAACCGGGCAGGTTCCCCTCGATCTGCTCGACGTGGATGGCGCACTGGTGATCGAGCCGTCGGCACACGACCCGAATATCGAGTACCTCAAGCGCCGGGGCCTGCCGGTGGTCGCCATCGGCAAGCCGCTGGGAACGCGCGACACGATCCCCTACGTCGACATCCGTTCCGCAGAGACGACGGCCTTGCTGCTCGATCACCTCTACGCACAGGGAGCACGCAAGGTCGCGATGATCCTGGGCTCGGCGCAACGCAATTCGTATGCCGAGGCCAAGGCGAGCTATGAGGCGCTGGCTGCTGCGCGAGGACACCCATCGCTGCTGGCCGTGATCGACGAAGCCCGTGGCGAAGACGGTGGCCGGGAGGCGGCACACGCGCTGCTGTCGGCCCATCCGGACATCGATGCCTTCTGCGTTCCGGTCGACGCCTTTGCAAGCGGCGCCGTCAAGGCGATCGCCGAGTCGGGCCGGCAGATTCCGCAGGACGTCATGGTCGTGACACGCTACGACGGCATGCGCGCGCGCACCTGCGTGCCTGCGCTCACTGCCGTGGATCTGCACCTGGATCAGGTGGCCCACCAGGCCGTCGATCTGCTGTTCGACCACCTGCGCGGCGACACCAGCTGCCGCAAGGTGCTCGGCCCACCGGCCCAGCTGGTTCCCAGGGGATCGTCCGTGCGCTGACGCGGCGAACAGGCCCTCAGCTTCCGCTCGACGCGTAGTGCCTCAGCCCCAGCCGCCAGACGGCGAACGACAGTGCCAGAAACACGAAGCCCGCCAGCGGCGAGAGCCAGCCGACCCCGGCCGGCGCACCGAGAGGATCGACCCGCCCGAGAATGACCAGCCCCGGGTAATAGACCACGCCGGCCAGCGGCACCACGAAGGTCAGCAGCCAGCGGAACCAGCGCGCGTAGAGGGCCATCGGGAATTGCCCCGCTTCCGCCCCGCCATAGGTGAACACATTGGCGACCTCCAGGCTTTCCACGGTCCAGAACGACAGCGTGCCCTGCAGCACCAGGATGCCGAAGAAGAGGGCTACGCCGCCCGCGACGGCGAACAGCGCCAGTGCCACCGCCTGCGGCGACCAGTCGATGCCGCCCCGCTGGGTGGCGAAGACCAGCACCAGCAAGCCCTGCAGCAAGCGCCCGAGGCGGCTGATGCGCACGTCGTGCCCCATCAGTTGCAGCGCCAGCGGGCGCGGGCGCAGCAGCAGGCGGTCGAAGGCACCGGTGCGCAGGAACTCGGTGCCCAGCATGTCGAAGCCCCGCCCGAGCGCCCCGGCGATGGCGAACATGACATTCACCAGTCCGTAGAACAAGGCCACCTCGCCGATGCGCCAGCCCTGCACTTCGCCGAAGCGATCGAACAGCGCCCAGATCGCCACCAGCTCGATGCCGGTGGCGAGGAACTGCGCCAGCGTCAGCAGCAGCGCCGACACCGGATAGCGTGCCTGGCCCCTGAACGAGGCGGCGACGAAGCGGAAGAACAGGGACAGGCCGTTCATCTCAGCCGCCTTGGACATCGAGGCGGCGCATGGTTCGCCCCATGGCAAATCGGCCGAGTGCCACCAGGGCCACGGCCCAGAAGGCCTGCAATGCAAGCGCACCCAGCGCCTGCCAGCCGGTGAACTGTGCCGCATAGAGCCGCATCGGAATGTCGATCAGGCCGGCCAGGGGCTGCAGCAACAGCGCCGTCTGCCAGGCGTCGGGCATCAGCGTCAGCGGCAGCAGGTTGCCCGAGAGCACCACCACCACCGGCACCGCGAGCGCATTGATGCCGCGCTCGTTGAGCGCCGCCACGGCCGCCACGTTGAGCAGCATCACCATCGAGGCCGACAGCAGCAGCGCCAGCCCCGAGGAGAGCCCGAAGGCCACGGCCGCCGCGGCGTCCTGCGGCAATTGCCAGCCCCACTCGCCCCATCCGAGTAGCGGCAGCGCGACCGCGGCAAAGCCCACCATCAGCGCCAGTCGCGGCAGCACCCGCGCCGCGATCCAGCCGGCACTGCGCGCATACCAGAGCGCGTAGGCGTCGACCGGGCGCAGCCG
>DASXKG010000312.1:0-6931 GCA_036496965.1 Variovorax sp. | reverse complement strand
AGCAGGTTGCCGACCGGCGTGTTCTCGCGGCTGTGCAGGTCCTGCTGCAGCAGTTCGTATTCGCGCAGCATGGTGCGCCCGCTCGCGAGGATGCGCTCGCCCTCTTCGGTGAAGCCTGCGAAGTTGCGGCCGCGCTTGACGATCGAGGCGCCGAAGTTCTCCTCGAGGGCGCGGATCGCATTCGACAGGGCCGGCTGCGTCACGCTGCAGGCCAGCGCGGCGCGGCCGAAATGCCGATGGTCGTCAAGGGCAACCAGGTACTTGAGGGAAACGAACAGGTTCATCGATCCTTTTGCGGGACGGGTCCGACGGCTGCCCGGACTCTACCTATTCAGGGCCGCGATTCGCCCCGGAGTTCCCCGACCCTGGCAGGCCTTCCCCTCGAGTTGGACGGCCAGAGTGTGAACAAGTCCCTAAAGCGACGAAAAGTCCGGCCGGCGCTTTTCCATGAAGGCAGTGAAGGCCTCGCGCGCCGCCGGTTCGCGCAGCATGCGGCCGAAGCTCTGGCCTTCCTCGCCCATGCGCTCCAGCAGTGCCGGCAGCTGAGCCTTCTTCATCAGGCGCTTGGTCTCGATCAGCGCGCTCAACGGCTTGGCGGCCAGTTTGCGCGCCTGGGCCTGGGCGACCGCGTTGGCCTCGGTGGGCGGCACGACGCGATTGACCAGGCCGACCTCGAGCGCCGCCTCGGCCATGAAGGGCTCGCCCAGCAACAGCGCCTCGGCCGCGCGGTGGTAGCCGAACATCTGCGGCACCAGCAGGCTCGACGCCGCCTCCGGGCACAGGCCGAGATTGACGAAGGGCATCGAGAAGGCGGCGTTGTCCCCGGCATAGACCAGGTCGCAATGGAACAGCATCGTGGTGCCGACGCCCACCGCCGGCCCGCAGACCGCGGCCACGATCGGCTTGGGAAAGCTGGCGATGCCGCGCAGGAAGCGGAACACCGGCGATTCCTGGGTCGAGGGCGGCTGGTTGAGGAAGTCGCCGATGTCGTTGCCGGCGCTGAAGATCGTGGCGTCGCCCTGGATCAGCACGGCGCGCACGGCGCCGTCCTGCTCGGCCTGGGCGAGCGCATCCGCCAGTGCGCCGTACATTGCGCTGGTGATCGAGTTCTTCTTGTCGACGCGGTTGAAGGTCAGGGTCATCACACCGGCTTCGGTGTGGACGAGGATGTCGCTCATGGAAATGTCCTTTGTCGAAGTGAGAGATCAGGCCATGCTCATGTCATGGCCTCGCGCACGAAGTCGAGGCGGTCCTGGCCCCAGAACATCTGGTCGCCGACGAACATGGTCGGCGCGCCGAAGACGCCGCGCGCCACGGCCGCCTGGGTGTTGGCCTTGAGCCGGTCCTTGACTTCCGGCGAATTGGCCAGTGCCAGCAGGGCGGCCGGATCGAAGCCGGCACCCTGCAGCACCGCACCGACCGCGCCCGGGTCGTTGAGATTGCGCGGCTCGACCCACATCGCGTGGAAGACCGCATCGACGTAGGCGCCGAAGCGCCCGGGCTGGTGCATCTGCATCCCCGTGGCGCCGCGCATCAGCAGCAGGGTGTTGATCGGAAAATGCGGGTTGTGAACGAAGGGCACCTGGTAGCGCCTGGCGAAGCGCTGCAGGTCGACATTCATGTAGGGCGCCTTGGCGGGCACCTCGGCCGGCGAGCGGTTGCCGGTGGCCTGGAACACGCCGCCCAGCAGCATCGGCTTCCAGACCAGCGCCGCGCCGGCGTCGGCACAGATGTGCGGCAGCTGGGTGTAGGCCAGGTAGGCGGCGGGGCTGCCGAAATCGAAATAGAAATCGACGGATTTCGTCGTCATGCCAGTCACTCCTTGAAGTAGACGATCTGGTTGCTGGTCGCCAGCAAGGCGCCCGCTTCGCTCCACAGCTGCGCGGCCTGGTCGAAATAGCCATTGTGGAACTGCTGCCCCGTGGCGCGCCCGAGCAGGTAGCCGCTACCCACCTCGGCCAGCAGGCCGGCGCCGGCGTGGAAGTAGGTGGTGATCGAGACGGTGCCGATCGGCACCGGCTTGGCGCGGCGCAGCCAGACGCGGGGAAAGAAGGAGTCGCTCAGCGCCATCAGTGCGGCAAAGTCGAGCGCTCTCGGCTCGGCATCGCGCAGCCACATCCGGGTCTCGCTGGCGTCGCCGCTGCCGTCCCACTCGCGCGGGATGGTGCCCATGACCGGGCGCATCTCGTAGCGATGGACCCACTCGGCGCGAGCAGGGCCGATGCTCAGGCGCTCGAGCGCCGATGGCGGCGGCACTTCGGGCATCGCGAGGTCGCTCGCGCCCCAGGTATCGCGGCGCAGCGCGGTGACTGCCGTGCCGGTGCTGGTGATGGCCGGCTTGCCGTCGGCGCCGGCCTGCGACATCTGCATCGTCCAGTGCTGGGTCGAGCGGTTGGTGCGCACCGGCACGGCCAGGATCTCGAACTCGCCCGCGGCGAGCGCGGCCGCGTAGTTCACAGTGCACGCCACCGGCTCGCCGAGCAGGTCGGGATGGCGCAGCACGGCTTGCAACATGACGGCCGCGGTCGTGCCGCCGAAGGGACCGACCATGTTCCAGTAGTCGGGGCTGGTGTGCCCGGTGAACTGGCCGACCCGGAGGTCGCTGTGCGCCAGCGCGAGGGCCTTGTCGAGGGGATGGGTGTTCATGGTCGCAGTGTGCCCCGGTGGTGCAGTCGCATGCAGTCGTGTCGGTGACGCCCCGCGTCCCATGAAAACCCGCGCCGTCAGACGCGCTCGAAGATGCCGGCCGCGCCCTGCCCCATCCCGACGCACATGGTGACCATGCCGTACTTCAGCTTCTTGCGCTGCAGCGCATGGACCACCGTGGCCGAGCGGATCGCACCCGTGGCACCCAGCGGATGGCCCAGCGCGATCGCGCCGCCCATCGGGTTGACCTTGGCCGGGTCGAGCCCCAGGGTGTGGATCACCGCCAGCGATTGGGCGGCGAAGGCCTCGTTGAGTTCGATCCAGTCGATCGCGTCCTGGCTCAGGCCGGCGTAGCGCAGCGCGGCCGGAATGGCCTCGATCGGGCCGATGCCCATGATGGCCGGCGGCACGCCCTTGCTGGCGAAACTGACGAAGCGCGCCAGCGGCTTGAGGTCGTACTGCTGGCAAGCCTTCTCGCTGGCCAGGATCAGGGCACCGGCGCCATCGGAGGTTTGCGAGCTGTTGCCGGCGGTGACCGTGCCGCGGGCGGCGAACACGGTGCGCAGCTTGGCCAGGCCTTCGAGGGTGGTGTCGGGGCGGGCGCCTTCGTCGAGGCTGACGGTGCGGGTCCTGGCCTTCGATTCGCCGCTCGCCAGATCGGGGCTGCGGTCAGTGACTTCGATCGGCGTGATCTCGGCAGCGAACTCGCCGGCCTGCTGCGCTGCCAGCGCTCGCTGGTGCGATTGCAGCGCGAAGGCATCCTGCGCCTCGCGGCTGACCTTCCATTGCTGGGCGACCTTCTCGGCGGTCAGGCCCATGCCGTAGGCGATGCCGACATCGCCTTCGCGCTCGAAGATCGACGGCGACAACGAGGGCGAGTTGCCCATCATCGGCACCATGCTCATGCTCTCGACGCCGGCGGCGATCATCACCTCGGCCTCGCCGACACGGATGCGGTCGGCCGCCATCTGCACCGCCGACAGGCCGGAGGCGCAGAAGCGGTTCACCGTGATGCCGCCGATGCTGTCGGGCAGGCCGGCCAGCACGGCGCCGATGCGCGCCACGTTCAAGCCCTGCTGCGCCTCGGGAATCGCGCAGCCGCAGATGATGTCCTCGATCGCCTTCGGATCCAGACCCGGCACCGCCGCCAGCGCAGACTTCAGCGTGGTCGCCAGCAGGTCGTCGGGGCGGTGGTTGCGGAAGAAGCCGCGATGCGAGCGCCCGATCGGCGTGCGGGTGGCGGAGACGATGTAGGCGTCTTGAACTTGCTTGCTGCTCATGGTGTCTGTCCTTAGTTCCGCACTGGCTTGCCGGTGCTCAGCATGCCCATGATGCGTTCCTGGGTCTTGGGATGCACGATCAGCGAGCAGAAGGCCTTGCGTTCCAGCGCCATCAGGTATTCCTCGCTGACCAGGGAGCCGGCATCGACGTCCCCGCCGGTGACCACGCCGGCGATCAGGCTGGCGATGTGGAAATCGTGGGCGCTGATGAATCCGCCGTCGCGCAGGTTGACGAGCTGCCCCTGGATCGTCGCGGCCCCGCTGCGGCCGGCGACCTTGAACAGGCGGCGCAGCGGCGGCCGCCAGCCGGCATCGGCCATCGACCTGGCCTGCTGCAAGGCGACGTACAGCAGTTCGTCCTTGTTCGGCACGATCACGTCGTCATCCAGCAGATAGCCCAGCTTCTTCGAATCCAGCGCGCCGGTGCCCACCTTGGCCATGGCCGCGGCGGTGAAGCCTTCGGTCAGGAAGGGCAGCAGGTCGGTGCCGGTCGAGGCGGCCGCGTTCTCGGCCGCGCGGCGCGCGATGTAGGTCAGGCCGCCGGCGCCAGGCACCAGGCCGACACCGACTTCGACCAGCCCGATGTAGCTTTCCATCGCGGCAACGCGCTTGGCCGAATGCACCGCCAGCTCGCAGCCGCCGCCGAGCGCCAGGCCGCGCACGGCCGAAACGACGGGCACGCCGGCATAGCGGATCTTCAGCATGACCTGCTGCAGTTCCTGCTCGGCCGACTCGACCGCGCCGATGCCCGCGACCACGAAGGCCGGCAGCATCGCCTGCAGGTCGGCGCCGACCGAGAACATCTCGTCGGGCGACCAGATCACCATCGCCTTGTAATCGCGCTCGGCCAGCTCGACGCCGGCGGCCAGCGCCTCGGCCACGTCGGGGCTGATGGCGTGCATCTTCGAATGGATGCTGGCGATCAGCACTTCGCCGTCCAGCGTCCAGAGGCGCACGTCGCCTTCGTCCTGGATCGTGGTGCCGGCCTTGCCGGCGTCCGGCGCATCGGCGCCGAGCACGCTCTCGGGGAACAACTGGCGCGCATGCACCGGCAGCCGGCGCGGCGCGACGAACATGTTCTTCGAGGCGCTCCACGAGCCTTGCGGCGTGTGCACGCCTGCGGCTTCCGCCACCGGGCCTTCGAACACCCACTTCGGCAGCGGCGCGCTCGACAGGGCCTGGCCGGCGTCGATGTCTTCCTGGATCCATGTCGCGACCTGCGTCCAGCCGGCCTCCTGCCAGAGCTCGAAGGGGCCCTGCTTCATGCCGAAGCCCCAGCGCATCGCGAAGTCGATGTCGCGCGCGCTCTCGGCGATGCTCGCCAGGTGCACTGCGGCGTAGTGGAAGCCGTCGCGCAGGATGGCCCAGAGAAAGCGGCCCTGCGCGCCCTCGCTCTCGCGCAACAGCTTCAGGCGCTCGGCCGCCGGCTTCCTGAGCATGCGGCCATAGACCTCGTCGGCCTTGTCGCCCGAGGGCACATAGCTGCCCTTGGCCAGGTCGAAGCGCAGGATGTCGCGCCCCGCCTTCTTGAAGAAGCCGGCCTTGGTCTTCTGCCCCAGGTTGCCCAGTTCGAGCAGCTTGGCCAGCACCGGCGGCGTCGCGAAGTTGGCATAGAAGGGATCGCTCTTCTCGTCGAGGTTGTCCTGCAGCGTCTTGACCACGTGGGCCAGGGTGTCGAGGCCGACCACGTCGGCCGTGCGGAAGGTGCCCGAGCTTGCGCGGCCCAGTTTCTTGCCCGTGAGATCGTCCACCACGTCGGGCGTGAGGCCGAACCTCTCCACTTCCTTCAGCGTGGCCAGCATGCCGGCGATGCCGACCCGGTTGGCGATGAAGTTGGGCGTGTCGTGCGCGCGCACGACGCCCTTGCCGAGCGTGCTGGTGACGAAGGTCTCGAGCTGGTCGAGCACGCCGGATTCGGTGGTCGGCGTGTCGATCAGTTCGACCAGGAACATGTAGCGCGGCGGATTGAAGAAGTGGATGCCGCAAAAGCGCGGCTTGAGCGCCTCGGGCAGCGCTTCACTGAGCTGGGTGATCGACAGGCCCGAGGTGTTGGAGGCCAGGATCGCGTGCCGGGCCACATGCGGCGCGATCTTCTTGTAGAGGTCGAGCTTCCAGTCCATGCGCTCGGCGATCGCCTCGATCACCAGGTCGCATTCGCCGAGCTTGGCCAGGTCGTCCTCGTAGTTGGCCTGCTCGATCAGCGCCGCGTCGGCGACGTCCCCGAGCGGCGCCGGCTTGAGCTTCTTCAGGTTGTCGATGGCACGCATCACGATACCGTTCTTCGGCCCCTCCTTGGCGGGCAGATCGAACAGCACCACCGGCACCCGCACATTGACGAGATGCGCGGCGATCTGCGCGCCCATCACGCCGGCGCCGAGCACGGCGACCTTCTTCACTTGGAATCTGGACATGGTTGTTGGCTTCTCGATGCGGACGGCGCGCTACTGCACGCGAATCCAAGTTTGCGTACGCCAGAACGGTCCGAGGTAGCCGCGCACCTCGAGCTTCTTGCCGCCGTCGACCGGCGTCAGGCTGGCGCGGTATTCCTTGCCGTTCTCGGGGTCGAGGATGCGGCCGCCCTGCCAGACGTCCCTGCCCTCGGTCTTGCTGCCGCCGCGGACGATCTCCAGGCCGGCCATCGGCTTGTCCTTGCGGTCGCCAGAGCATTCCACGCACAGCTCGTCGGGCTTGGCGTCCTTCGCGAGCACGCGCTCGATGCGCCCGACGAGCGCGCCGCCCGAATCGACGATGCGGATCTCCGCCTTGGCCTCGCCGGTCTTGTCGTCGACGTTGCGCCAGAGCCCGACCGGGCTCATCTGGGCCATGGCCGAGGCGGCACCGGTGGCCAGGACGATCGCCGCGAGGATGGTTTTCATGGCGTTCACGCGAGCGCCGCGTCGGTGTTCATCAGCGGGGCGCTGCCGGCGCGCGCCGTGCGCATGAGCGAGGCGGTCTCGGGGAACAGCTTGGCAAAATAGAAGCGCGCGGTCTGCAGCTTGGCCTGG
>DASXKG010000311.1:0-4139 GCA_036496965.1 Variovorax sp. | reverse complement strand
TCTTCCCCCCGGCCGACGGGCTGCCCGGCGATCCGCTGGCCGGCGCCAACCCGTTCACGATCAAGAGCTACCTGGTCCACGCATCGGCGCTGTTGCGCACCCTGCTGGTGGGTTTGCGCACCCGGCGCGATGTGCCGGGCGCCGCGATCGGGGACGGGGCTCCGGTTTCCGATGCCGATGCGCAAGCGCAGATGCCGCCGGCGGCCGAGGTCGAATCCTTCGTCTCGCAGGTCGCCGCCTGGATGCGCTTCGGCGCGCTCACGGCGGCCGCCGGACTGATCGAGGCGGCGGCGCTGGTCGAGGTGGTGGTCAGGGCGCTGCCGCGCTACCCGCAGACCCTGGCGCTGCAGTGGCTCAACGCCATCGCGGGCATCGTGCGCACGCAGCTGGAGGGAATGCTGTGCGCCGACGAAGACACGCGCTGCAAATGGGAGATCATCGATCTGGTGCTGGCGATCCTGGTGGGCGCGGTGCGGCATCGGCTGCTGCTGGACCCGCGCGGCCTGGATGCGGTCAACGCCTACGAGTGCCGTGACTGGCTGCGCATGAACGGCGCTTCGGAGCGCTCGCTGAACTCGGCCTTCGTGCGCAGCCTGTACGACCTGGCGCTGGCCTACGAGGCAGGCGATGCGCGCCGCCCGGGGCTGGCGGCAGGCCAGGCGCTGCGGGGTTCCCTGCGCATGTTCTTCACCTATCGCGGCGCGATGTTCTGGAAGATGCGCGCCGGCATGGGCGACTGCGTCTTTGCGCCGTTCTACGAAGTGCTGAAGCGGCGCGGCGTGCGCTTCGAATTCTTTCACCGGCTGGAGAATGTGCGGCTGGCCGCGGCGGACACGCTCGCGCCCGATGAACGTCCCTATGTGCAGGCGCTCGAATTCGATGTCCAGGCCCGAACCCTCGGCGGTGCCGAGTACCGTCCGCTGGTCGATGTCAAGGGGCTGCCGTGCTGGCCCGCCACGCCGGACCATGCCCAGCTCGTGGACGGCGCGCGCCTGCAGCAAGAGGGCTGGCAGTTCGAATCGCATGGCGAGCGTCGCCGGGCCGATACGACGACCTTGCAGGTCGGCCGCGATTTCGACTTCGTCGTGCTCGGCGTCAGCATCGGCGCGATCCCGCGCGTCGCGCGCGAGATCCTGGCGCGCGACGAACGCTGGCGCGCGATGGTCGCCAACGTCAAGACGGTGGCCACCCAGGCCTTCCAGGTCTGGCTGCGCGAAGACATGCGGGAACTCGGCTGGAACGCGCCGGCGATCACCTTGTCGGGCTTCGTGAAGCCCTTCGACACCTGGTCGGACATGACGCACCTCATCGCCGCGGAAGACTGGGGCGCGAATCCCCCGAAGGCGGTGGCCTACTTCTGCGGCGTGCTGCCCGATCCGGCCGAGGCGCCGCCGGACGGCGACCCGGCGTACGAGGCGGCACGGCGCGAGGAAGTCTTCGGCAATGCCGCGCATTTCCTCGACCACCATCTCGCCGGCCTGTGGCCCGGGGCCGTCGGCCCCGACGGCTTTCGCTGGTCGCTGCTCGTGGATGCCAACCCGCCGGCGGACGGCGCCGCGAGCCCGGACGACGCCCGGGCGCTGCGCAGCCAATACTGGGCCGCCAACGTGAACCCGAGCGACCGCTACGTGCTGGCCCTGCCCGGCAGCTTGCAGTACCGAATCTCGCCGCTGGACAACAGCTACGACAACCTGACGATTGCCGGCGACTGGACCGATTGCGGATTCAACGAAGGCTGCGTCGAAGCCGCCGTGATGTCGGGCCGGCTGGCCGCGCATGCACTGGCGCATTGGCCGCCGCTGGCGGACATCATCGGCTACGATCACCCCTGACGTCGACCCGGACATTCAAGGCGTGGAGATCTGCATGGGAACCAGTGAGCGGCTTCATCGAACCGACGCGCAGCGCACGGAACCCATCCGCCATGCGGCCACTTACCTGCGTGACCCAGGCCCCGAAGGCGCGGCGGCTGCACCCCCGGACGGCGAGGACAACTCGGTCGCCCACGGCGTGCGCCTGGGCTACAAGGTGATCGAGGAGCAGATCCTGCAGGGCCAGCGGCTCGCGCAACGGCTCGGCAAGGCCACCGCCGGCTTCGGCGCCGGCACCGGCTCGGGCGAGGTCAATGTGCTGATCGAGCGCGTGCTGAGCCTCTACAAGGACGTCGGCAAGCTGTGCGTGGATGCTGTCGAGTCGGTGGCCCGCAACCCGGCGCTGCGCTCGGGCTTCGCCCGGGCCGCGTCGTCAGTGGCAACGCCCGCGCCGGGCGGGCGCGGCCCCGCTGCCGAACCGGCCGCGGGTACGCGCTTTGCGATCGAGGTGGCTTCGCGGCGCCGCGCCCAGGTGAGGCTCGACCTGGGCCTCTCCCCGGGCTCTTTCGTGCCCCGGGTCCATGCCCTGCACGCGGCCGACCCCTCGATGCCGGCGCTGACGACGGTGTCCTTCGACCTCGACCCGGCGTTGCCGGAGCCGATGCTGCGCATCGAGGTGCCCGACGCGCAGCCGGCCGCCACCTACACCGGCGTGGTGGTCGACAGCGCCAGCAACGAGCCTCGCGGCACGGTGTCGGTGCGCCTGCTGCCCTAGAATGAAACGCCCCCACGCTCATCACTTCGTGTATTCGCTGCCCCCCGAGGGGGCGCAGGCCTTCCTTGGGGCGGCCCGGCGGAAGGCCTGAGTGCGCCATGCCGGGAGCAACCACCGACGGCGCCTGCACCCCCCATCTGGTCCGCGAGACGCTGGCCGAGTACGGCGCGATCACCCGCGAGGCGATCGGCAGGTACCTGCCCTCGGGCGAACCGCGCCAGCACCTGTACGACCTGATCGCGGACTACCCGCGGCGCGGCGGCAAGATGATGCGCTCCAGCCTGTGCATCGCGACGGCACGGGCATTCGGCGCCAGTCTCGAGGATGCGCTCGGAAGCGCCGTGGCGATCGAGCTGCTGCACAACGCCCTGCTGGTCCACGACGACATCGAAGACGCCAGCGAGCAGCGGCGCGGGCGGCCCACGCTGCACATGCTGCACGGCGTCCCGCTGGCGCTGAATGCCGGCGATGCGCTCAGCCTGCTGAGCCTGCGCCCGCTGATCGACAACGTCGAGCGCCTGGGCGCGCGGCGAGCGCTGCGGGTGCTGGAGGAAAGCGAGCGCATGGCCTGGGAGTCGGCCGAGGGACAGGCCATGGAACTGGGCTGGCGGCGCGACAACAGCAACGGCCTGACCGACGCCGACTATCTGACGATGGTGCTCAAGAAGACCTGCTGGCTGGCGACGATCTACCCCTGCCGCGTGGGCGCGCTGATCGGCACCCACGACGGCATCGATCTCGATCCCTTCATCCGCTTCGGCTTCTTCCTCGGCGTGACCTTCCAGATCCAGGACGACCTGCTCAATCTCATCGCCGACGAACGCTACGGCAAGGAACTGCACGGCGATCTGGTCGAGGGCAAGCGCACGCTGATGCTGAGCCACGCCTATCGCCAGGCCACGCCGGCGCAGCGCAGCCGGCTGGCCGAGATCCTGGATCCCGCCAACGGGGGGCGCACGCAGGCGCAGGTGGCCTGGATCCGCGACCTGATGGCCACCCACGGCTCCGTCGACTACGCTCGGGGCATCGCGCACGGCATGGCCGGCGCCGCATTGCACGAATTCGACGGCGTGTTCGACGCAGTGCCCGACTCGCGCGACAAGGCTTTCATCCGGGGGCTCGTCACCTGGGTCATCGAACGCACCTGATTCCTGCGGAGGCGCACATGGCGGATCCATCGAACAAACCGCGCTACATCGACCCGACCGGCGACCCGGCTCGCGGTGCGTTGCCGGTGCGCCCGCCCTTCCTGATGACCGGCGTGACCGCGCGCGTGTTCCCGCTCAAGGCGAACATGGCGCGGCTGACGCGCTTCTGCGATCAATACCTGAACATGGACATTCCGCGGGAAGTCGTTCACTTCTGTCCGGCGGTGCCCTACGTCTACCTGATGGTGCTGGACTACGGCAGCATGTCGCCGGCGTCGGTGCAGGCCCAGAACGTGGGCTGGGTCGCGCAGCACGAGGTCGCATTCGCCGTGCCGCTGGAGCAGTGGCGCAGCGAGAACGGCCGGCTCGTGTTCAAGGGCTGGGCCTGCGTCTGCCCCTTCATCT
>DASXKG010000310.1:0-1918 GCA_036496965.1 Variovorax sp. | reverse complement strand
CGGCGACGGCGAGGTGGTACGGCGCGGCTTCCCGGCGCCACCGGCCTTCGGCAACGCCGCCTTGCGCGCCGTGCCCGACGACCGCCTGCGCCAGGCGATCCTGCAAGGCAGCGGAATCATGTACGCCTTCGCGGATCGGGTCAGCCCGCAGGATGCCTGGGCCATCGTCGCCTACCTGCGCGTGTTGCAGCGGGATCCAGCCGCATCCGCCGAGCCAGCGCGGAGGGCGACCCGATGAGATCTCCGGCCTGGCGTCCAGCGACCCTGCCGGCCGGCGGGCTGCTGCTGTTCGTCTCCCTGGCCGGCTGGTGGATCGATCAGCCGCTCTTCTTCGCCGCCTGGCTGTCCGCCTGGTGGTTCTGCCTCGGCGTGGTGCTGGGCGCCACTGCCAACGGCTGGCTCCATACCCTGACCGGCGGCGCCTGGGGTGAACTGCTGTGGCCATCCACCCGGCAGCTGCAGCGACGCTTGCCCTGGGTGCTGCTGCTGTTCCTGCCGATGCTGCTCGGCATCCATGTGGTGTATCCGTGGTCAGCCGATCCGCAGGGCTGGCTGGCTTCGATGGATCACCCAGCCTTTCAGCAGCACTGGTTCGACCTGCGCTTCTTCGGGTTGCGCTTGGTGGCCTATGCACTGCTGTGGGCGTGGATGGCGCGTGCGGGGCGTGTGCGCCAGCCGGGGCGCGCAGCGGCCATGATGGCGCTGCATACCCTGGTGACTTCGCTGGCCGCCGTGGACCTGCTGATGTCACTGGTCCCGGCCTGGAGCAGCAGCGTGTTCGGCTGGCTGGCGCTGATGGGCCAGATGACCGCGGGCGCCGCGGCCAGCATTCTCCTGGCCGCGCTCGGCGGCGCCGCGCCGCGACCCGCGCGCGAGGCACCGCCGGTCTGGCGCGACCTGGGCAACCTGCTGCTCATGTTCGTGCTGGTGCAGGCCTATTTGCAGTTCATGCAGTTCCTGATCATCTGGGCCGAGAACCTGCCGCGCGAGATCAGCTGGTTCGTGCCGCGCCTGCAGACAGGCTGGAGCGCCGTGGGCCTGGCGCTGGTGCTGCTGCAATTCGCCGCGCCCCTGCTGGCGCTTCTGTGGCGCTCCAACAAGGACCGTCCGCGGCGCCTGGCCTGCATCGCGGGCGGCCTGCTCGCGATGCAGGCCGTCGACGCGGCCTGGCTGGTGGTCCCCTCGGTGCAGGCCCAGGGCTTCGGCGCCTGGTGGCAATTGCCGCTGGTCTTCGGCGGCATGGCGCTGCTGCTGTTCGGACAGCTGGACCCGAGGCCGCAGACGGACCGACGCCCAAGCGGCGCGGCGTGGCAGGAGCCTGCCAATGGATGAAGACAGGCTGCCGCTCGGCCGGCTCTGGATCGTGGGTGCCGTCGTGACGCTGGTGATCGCGCTGGTAATCGCATGCTCCCTGGCGCTGCTGCATCGTTGGCAGCTGCCGCCTGGGGGTGCCGGCGGTGCCGCGGGCATCGTGCAGCGGATTCCGCCGCCGCGCCTGCAAACGGCGCCGCAGGACGAGCGTGCGGGCCAGACCCCGGCGCCCGAATTCGAGCAGCGCCTCGGTGCCCGCCTGCCCACCGGGCTGCATCTGGTCGACGCTTCGGGCCAGACCGTGGACTGGCAGGCACTGGCGGCCTCGGGCCACCCGCTGGTGCTGCTGCCGGCCTACTACCGCTGCGACACCTTGTGCGGCACCGTTGCGCACGGCGCGCTCGAAGCGCTGGCCGACACGGGCCTCGCGCCCGACGCCTGGCATTTGCTGCTGTTCAGCATCGACCCGGCCGACCGGCCCGCCGACGCGCGCGTGTTGCAAGCCGTGTATGCCGACTATGCGGCATGGGCCAGGCCAGCGGTCTATGCCCGTCATCCGCCGGACCTGCGCCTGCTGACCAGCGGGGCCGCCGATGCCGAGGCGCTC
>DASXKG010000309.1:0-5063 GCA_036496965.1 Variovorax sp. | reverse complement strand
CGCGATATCCAGTTCATCTTCCAGGATCCGTTTGCCTCGCTCGACCCGCGCCTGACGGTCGGCTTCTCGATCATGGAGCCGCTCCTGGTGCACAAGATCGCCAGCGGCGCCGAAGCCCAGCAGCGCGTGCGCGCCCTGCTGGAGAAGGTCGGGCTGCCGCCGGACCACGCGCAACGCTACCCGCACGAGTTCTCCGGCGGACAGCGCCAGCGCATCGCGATCGCGCGCGCCCTGGCGCTGAATCCGAAGGTGGTGGTGGCCGACGAATCGGTGTCCGCGCTCGACGTCTCGATCCAGGCGCAGATCGTCAACCTGATGCTCGACCTGCAGCGCGAACTGGGCATCGCCTTTCTCTTCATCTCGCACGACATGGCGGTGGTCGAGCGCATCAGCCATCGCGTGGCCGTGATGTATCTCGGGCAGATCGTCGAGATCGGTCCGCGCCGGGCCATCTTCGAGAATCCGCAGCATGCCTACACCCGCAAGCTGATGGCCGCGGTGCCGGTGGCCGATCCGGCGCGGCGCAACCGCAGCCGGCCGCTGCTGCAAGGCGAGATACCCAGCCCGGTGCATCCGGTCGGCTACGAGCCCGAGGTGCAGCCACTGGTCGAGGTGGCACCGGGGCACTTCGTGGCCCGGCATCCGATCCAATGAATTTCCAATCCCGACGATTCCAAAGGAGCCATCAATGAACGTCCGTCGCCCCTCCCGCCTGGCCACCGCGCTGGCCTTTGCCGGCCTGGCCGGCTTCGCCCTGTCCGCGCATGCATCCAAGGACATCGTGGTGGCGGTGCAGTCGAACTTCACCACCACCGACCCCTACGACGCCAACGACACGCTGTCGCAGGCCGTCGCCAAGTCCTTCTACCAGGGGCTCTACGGTTTCGACAAGGACATGAAGATGGTGCCGGTGCTGGCCACCGGCTACACGGTCAGCAACGACGGCCTGGTCTACACCGTCAAGCTGCGCACCGGGGTGCAGTTCCATGACGGCACGCCCTTCAACGCCGAGGCGGTCAAGGTCAGCTTCGATCGGGCGACCAACCCGGACAACAAGCTCAAGCGCTACAGCCTGTACAAGAACATCGCCAAGACCGAGGTGGTGGATCCGACCACGGTGCGCTTCACGCTGACCGAGCCCTTCTCGCCCTTCATCAATACGCTGGCCCATCCCTCGGGCGTGATCATCTCGCCCACCGCGCTGGCCAAGTACGGCAGCAAGGGCATCGCGCAGAACCCGGTCGGCACCGGCCCCTTCAAGTTCGTCGAATGGAAGGCCACCGACTACCTGAAGGTGGCCAAGTTCGACAACTACTGGCGCAAGGGCTACCCGAAGATCGACAGCATCACCTGGCGCCCGGTGGTCGACAACAACACCCGCGCGGCCGTGATGCAGACCAACGAGGCCCAGTTCGCCTTCCCGATGGCGCCCGAAGCCGTGGCGGCGCTCAAGCAGAAGCCCAGCCTCGAGGTCGACGTTGCGCCCTCGATCATCCATCGCTACATCTCGATGAACACGCTGCAGAAGCCCTTCGACAACGTGAAGGTGCGCGAGGCCGTCAACTACGCGATCAACAAGGATGCCCTGGTCAAGGTGGCGTTCTCGGGCTACGCCATTCCGGCCGAGGGCGTGCTGCCCAAGGGCGTCGACGGCGCCGTCAAGCTCGGACCCTGGCCCTACGATCCGGCCAAGGCGAAGGCGCTGCTGAAGGAAGCCGGCTACCCGGACGGCTTCGAGAGCACCCTCTGGTCGGCCTACAACTACACCACGGCGCAGAAGGTGATCCAGTTCGTGCAGCAGCAGCTGGCCCAGGTCGGCATCAAGGTCCAGGTGCAGGCGCTGGAGGCCGGCCAGCGGGTCGAGCGCGTCGAAAGCGCACAGGATCCGGCCACCGCGCCGGTTCGCATGTACTACGTCGGCTGGTCGTCGTCCACCGGCGAGGCCGACTGGGCCACGCGTCCGCTGCTGGGCTCGGATTCGTTCCCGCCGCGCCTGTTCAACACCGCCTACTACAAGAACGACGAGGTCGATGCCGACATCAAGAAGGCGCTCGTCACCACCGATCCGGCCGCGAAGGCCAAGCTCTATGCCGACGCCCAACAGCGCATCTGGAAGGATGCGCCCTGGGCCTTCCTGGTGACCGAGCAGCTGCTGTCGGTGCGCGCGCGCAACCTCACGGGCTTCTACGTGATGCCCGATGGCAGCTTCAACTTCGACGAAGTCGAGCTGAAGTGACGCCGGCGGCGCCGAGCCCATGACCCAGTACGTCCTCAAGCGCCTGCTGGGCCTGCTGCCGACGCTGTTCATCGTCGCGCTGCTGGTGTTCCTGTTCGTGCACATGCTGCCCGGCGACCCGGCGCGGCTGGCCGCCGGGCCCGATGCCAGCCCCGAGACCGTGGCGCTGGTGCGCGCCGACCTGGGTCTCGACAAGTCGCTGCCGCGGCAGTTCCTGAGCTTCTTCGGCAACATGCTGCAGGGCGATTTCGGCCGATCGTTGCGCTCGAAGCGACCGGTATCGACCGAGATTGCCGAGCGTTTCATGCCGACATTGCTGCTCACGCTGGCCAGCATGACCTGGGCGGTGCTGTTCGGCATGGCCATCGGCATCACCTCGGCGGTGTTCCGCAACCAGTGGCCCGACCGGCTCGGCATGGCCCTGGCCGTCTCGGGCATCTCGTTCCCGGCCTTCGCGCTGGGCATGCTGCTGATGCAGCTGTTCTCGGTCCAGCTGGGCTGGCTGCCGACCGTGGGCGCCGACACCTGGCACCACTACATCCTGCCGTCGATCACCCTCGGCGCGGCGGTGGCGGCGGTGATGGCGCGCTTCACCCGCGCGTCCTTCATCGAGGTCATCCAGGAAGACTTCGTGCGCACCGCGCGCGCCAAGGGCGTGCCCGAGCGCCTGGTGGTGCTCAAGCACTGCCTGCGCAATGCGCTGATTCCGGTGGTCACCATGATGGGCCTGCAGTTCGGCTTCCTGCTGGGCGGCTCGATCGTGGTCGAGGCGGTGTTCAACTGGCCCGGCCTGGGCCGGCTGCTGGTCGATGCGGTCGATATGCGCGACTATCCCGTGATCCAGACGCTGGTGCTGCTCTTTTCTCTCGAGTTCATCCTCATCAACCTGGTCGTCGATGTGCTGTATGGCTACATCAATCCCACCATCCGATACCAGTGAGGTCGTCACGACCCCGCAGCCCGTCCCGCTCGCGGAGGCCGGCGTGCGCACGCCCTGGAGCGAGTTCTGGCGCAAGTTCCGCATGCAGCCGGTGGCCATGGGCGCGCTGGTGTTCGTGCTGCTCTTGGTGCTGGTTGCGGTGCTGGCGCCCTGGATCGCGCCCTACGACGCCGAGAACTACTTCGACTACGACCGCATCAACGAAGGCCCCTCGGCCGTGCACTGGTTCGGGGTCGATCCGCTCGGGCGCGACATCTTCAGCCGGATCCTGATGGGCGCGCGCATCTCGCTGGCGGCCGGCTTCTTCTCGGTCGTGATCGGCGCCATCGTCGGCACCGCGCTCGGCCTGCTGGCCGGCTACTACGGCGGTTGGTGGGACCGAATCGTGATGCGCATCTCCGATGTGCTGTTCGCCTTTCCCGGCATCCTGCTGGCGCTCGGCGTGGTGGCCATCCTGGGCAGCAGCATGACCAACGTGGTGGTCGCGGTGTCGGTGTTCAGCGTCCCGGCCTTCGCCCGGCTGGTGCGCGGCAACACGCTCGTGCTGAAGAACCTGACCTACATCGAGGCCACGCGCAGCATCGGGGCCAGCGACATGACGATCGTGCTGCGCCACATCCTGCCGGGCACCATCTCGTCGATCGTCGTGTACTTCACGATGCGCCTGGGCACCTCGATCATCACCGCGGCCAGCCTGTCCTTCCTCGGCATGGGCGCGCAGCCGCCGATGCCCGAATGGGGTGCCATGCTGAACGAGGCCCGCGCAGACATGGTCAATGCGCCGCATGTGGCGCTGTTTCCTTCGCTGGCGATCTTCTTCACGGTGCTGGCCTTCAACCTGCTGGGCGACGGCCTGCGCGACGCGCTGGATCCGAAGATCGACCGGCAATGATCCCGCGCATCGGCAACCTCCCCTCGGGCGCGCGCGACGCCATCACCGATGTCGACGGCATCGCGCTCGGCCACGCCACCCTGGACGACGGTGCCGTGCAGACCGGCGTCACCGTGCTGCGCCCGCATGCGGGCGATCCGTACCTGCAGCGGGTGCCGGCCGGCTTCACCGTGCTCAACGGCTTCGGCAAGAGCGTGGGCCTGGTGCAGGTCGAGGAACTCGGGCTGCTGGAAACGCCCATCGCACTGACCAACACCTTCTCGGTGCCGGCCGTCGCGGCCGCGCAGATCCGCCAATGCGTCGCAGCCAACCCCGAATGCGGACGCAGCCTGCCGACGGTGAATCCGCTGGTCTTCGAATGCAACGACGGCTTCCTCAACGACATCCAGCGCATGGCCGTCACCGAGGCGCACTACCTGAAGGCCTGGCGCGAGGCCGGCCGCGACGTGGCCGAAGGCTCGGTCGGCGCCGGCCGCGGAATGTCCTGCTTCGGGCTCAAGGGCGGCATCGGCACGGCGTCCCGGCGCGTGCCGATCGGCGTTTCGACCTGGACGATCGGCGTGCTGGTGCTGGCCAACTTCGGACTGCCGGGCCAGCTGGTGATGGCCGGCCAGCCGGTCGATACGCGGCCGGCCGCAGCGGCCTCACAAGATGCCCCCGCGGAGAAGGGTTCGATCATCATGCTGCTGGCCACCGATGCGCCGCTCGATGCGCGCCAGTTGCGCCGCCTGTCGCTGCGCGCCTGTGCCGGCCTGGCCCGCACCGGCTCGCTGTTCGGCCATGGCAGCGGTGACATGGCGCTGGCCTTCTCGACCGCCTACACGCTGCCGCAGCGCAGCGACGAGCCGATGCCGGGGGTCGTGCTGCTGCATGATGCCCGGCTCGACCCCTTGTTCCAGGCCGCTGCCGAGGGCGTCGAGCAGGCCATCCTGCATGCGCTGTGGCATGCCCAGCCGGTGCAAGGCCGCGACGGTCATGCGCGGGCTTCGCTGGCG
>DASXKG010000308.1:0-4364 GCA_036496965.1 Variovorax sp. | reverse complement strand
GATCCTGGAGGTGTTCAAGCGTCGCCACGCGCGCAGCGGCGAGGACGTGCGAGCGGCGCTGGTGGCGCGGCTGGTCGAGGCCATCGAGGCTTCCGGTCTTTCGCGCGAAGACTACATGCTGGTCGTGCGCACCCAGGACGAGGCATCGAATGCCGCGCTGGACGAAGCCTTCGCCGCGCTTGGCGCACGCACCGCACGGCGCGAAGCCCTGCAGCGCGCCTTCGAGGCCAGCGGCCGCACACTGGCGGAGTTCGCCGAGATGTACGGCATGGACCCGAAGGAAGTCGCGCGCACCCTGCAACCGGCCAAGCCACGCTGACGAATCGGTCAGGCGGTCTTTACCTGAGGGAAACAATGAAGGCGTAGACCCGGATCGGCGGCTGTTCGTTGTGTGCATGTGCCGCGCCAATGGCACGCAAATGGCACGCAACCATCCAACCAGGAGCCCACCATGAACCGTCGCTTTCTCGCTCTCGCCTTCGCCGCGGCAACTGCCGCCTCCCTGTCGACCGGCGCCCTCGCCGAGACCCAATGGCAGAAGGACCATCCGCGCCGCACCGAGGTGAATGGGCGCCTGGCCAACCAGGACAAGCGGATCCACAACGAGGTCAAGGAGGGTGAGATCACCCGTTCGCAGGCAGCCGGCATGCACCGGGAAGACCACCAGATCCGCAACGAGGAGCGCGTCATGGCCAGCCATGACAACGGCCACATCACCAAGGCCGACCGGACTGCGCTGAACCAGCAGGAAAACGCGGTCAGCCACCAGATCGGCAAGTGATCATGGGCCGCGCCGCCGACGTCATGGTCGCCTGGGCGCTCGCATGCGCGGCGGTCCTCGCGCTGCCGGCGCAGGCGCAGCAGCAGGCGTCGCAGGCCGACGCGCTGCATGTGCTCGATCGCCTCGGCTACGGGCCGGCCCCGGGCGATCTGGCGCATGTGATGCAGATCGGCATTGATCGCTACATCGACGAGCAACTGCATCCCGAGCGGCTGGCGCTGCCCGCCGATCTGGCGCAGCAGCTCGCTGCACTGCCGTCGACCACGCAGTCGCAGCGCGACCTGGTCCTGCAGTTCCGCGACGCACAGCAGGCCGCCAAGGACGGCAACGAAGATGCCAAGGCCATGCGCCAGGCCTCCTTGCGGCAGCTCGGCATCGAGTCCGGTGAAGCGCGCATCTGGAGCGCGGCGCGCAGCCCGCGCCAGCTCGAGGAACGCATGGTGGACTTCTGGTTCAACCACTTCAACGTGTTCATCGGCAAGGGCCTGGACCGCGTGCTGGTCGAGAACTACGAGCGCGAGGCGATCCGTCCCTATGCGATGGGGCGCTTTCGCGACCTGCTCGGCGCCACGGCGCACCATCCGGCGATGCTGTTCTACCTGGACAACTGGCAGTCGGCCGCGCCGGGCTACCAGCCGCCGCGCGCCGCCGGTCCCGCGGCCAAGGCCAGCGGCCTGAACGAGAACTACGCGCGCGAACTGATGGAGCTGCACACGCTGGGCGTGGATGGCGGCTACACCCAGCAGGACGTGACCGAGCTGGCTCGCATCCTCACCGGATGGACGCTGGCACCGAGAATCACGACGGGTGCTTCCATCTTCTACTTCGACGCGCGCCGGCATGACAACGGCGACAAGGTCTGGCTCGGCCAGCACATGGGCGACCAGGGCCAGGCCGAGGGCGAGCGGGCGCTCGACCTGCTGGCCATGCATCCGGCCACCGCGCACCACATCAGCTTCGAACTGGCGCAGTACTTCGTGGCCGACCAGCCGCCGCCGGCGCTGGTCGATCGGCTCACGCAGCGCTATCTCGCCAGCGGCGGTGACATTCGCGCGGTACTCAAGACCCTGTTCGACAGCCCCGAGTTCCGCAGCCCGAAGGTGCATGACGCCAAGTTCAAGACGCCCTACGACTACGTGATCTCCAGCGTGCGCGCGGCCAACGTGCCGCTCAGCGACGTGCGGCCGCTGCTCGGCACGCTGCGCCAGCTGGGCATGCCGCTCTATGGTTGCCAGACGCCTGACGGCTACAAGAACACGCAGGAGGCATGGCTCAACCCGGACGCGATCACGCGCCGCATCGCCTTCGCCACGGCACTGGCCGCGGGCCGGCTGCCGAATGCGCCGACGCCGCCAGTCGACGCGGACGCGCTGCTGGCCACGCTGGGCAGCGGCATCTCCGCCAAGACCCGTGCCGCCATTGCCGAGGCCACGCCGGAGCTGCGTGCGCCGATGGTCCTCGGCAGCCCGGATTTCATGCACTATTGAATCGCAGGAGGCAGCCATGTTGCGTCGCGATCTGCTCAAACTTGCCGCGCAGGCCGGTGCCGTCCTGCTGCCCGTCGGCCGCTCAGCCTTTGCCGCGGTGGGCGACAGCCGCAGCGCGGCGCCGCCGCGCCTGGTGGTGGTGTTCCTGCGCGGGGCCGTGGATGGACTGAACGTCGTCGTGCCCTACGGCGACCCCGGCTACTACAGCGCCCGCAGCTCCATCGCCCTGCAGCGCCCGGGCGCCGATGGCGGCGTGTTGGACCTTGACGGCCATTTCGGCCTGCATCCTGCGCTGGCACCGTTGATGCCGTTGTGGCAGGCCGGCCAGCTCGGCTTCGTGCAGGCCTCCGGCTCGCCGGACGGGACGCGCTCGCACTTCGACGCGCAGGACTACATGGAGTCCGGCACGCCGGGCCGCAAGGCGACCGCCGACGGCTGGCTCAACCGCCTGCTGGGCAACCTGCCCGCCGAGGGAGCGGACGATGCCGGCGCCACCCGCGCCGTGAGCATGGGTCCGGTGCTGCCGCGCATCTACGCCGGCCGCAACATCGTGGCCAATGTGCCGCTGGGCGCCGCGGCCGGCCGGCCGACGCTGCTGGATCGCCCGCAGGTCGCGAACGCCTTCGGACAGCTCTACAACGGCGACGACGCGCTGTCGCGTGCCTTCCACGAATCGCAGAAGTCGCACCAGGAGGTGATGAGCTCGATGAACAAGGACAGCCTGGACAGCAGCGAGATGCAGGCCGCCAACAACGGCGCTCCGCTGCCCAACGGCTTCCCCGACAACGCCGCCCACCTCGCGACCTTGATGCGCAACGATCCGCGGGTGCAGCTGGCCTTCATGGACCTGGGCGGCTGGGACACCCATGCCAACCAGGGCGCGGCGACCGGCCAGCTGGCCAACCGCCTCGACCCGCTCGGACAGG
This sequence comes from Variovorax sp., assembly GCA_036496965.1. Lineage (GTDB taxonomy): Bacteria > Pseudomonadota > Gammaproteobacteria > Burkholderiales > Burkholderiaceae_C > Variovorax. The sequence goes on along the minus strand of DASXKG010000308.1, from coordinate 1,170 downwards.
GCCTGGCGGCGCTGGCGACGCGGCTGGGACCGACCTGGAACGACACGGTGGTGGTGGTGATGTCCGAATTCGGCCGCACCGTGCGCCAGAACGGCAACGGCGGCACCGACCATGGGCACGGCAACGTGATGTGGCTGCTGGGCGGCGGCGTGGTCGGCGGCAAGGTGCACGGCCGCTGGCCCGGGCTGGACGACAGCGCGCTGCACGAGGGGCGCGACCTGGCGGTGACGACCGATTTTCGGCAGGTGCTGGCGAGCGTGGCCGAGCGCCACATGCGGCTGAGCGATGCACGCATGAGCGAGCTGTTTCCGGGGTTTGCGGCGCAGGGGTTGGGGATGAAGGAATTGGTGCGGGCTTAGCTGCTAGCGGCCTGCGGCTCAGTGAGCCCGTCGGAACCGTGCCCCGGAGAGCGACCGCAACGCAGCCGTTGCGAGCTTCCGCGACGACTCCAAGGTCCGCTGTGCGCCCAGAACCGGCCTCTCGTCTCGCGCATGCCAGGGGCCGCTTTCAGGTGGGGCGCCCAACCGCCGATCTAGGATTGAAGGGCGGTCATGCGCCCACGGTTGCGGTCGTAGGTCCAGCCCACCGGGAGTGACCGGTCTTGCGGATAGCAGTCGCACGTTTTACTTCGTGCTCTGTCCGTACTTGCTGCAGGCCGGGCTGTGGATGCGCGGGCGCGCCCGGTCGGTCAGCCGCTGGCGGTAGTTTCTCCCGAACTTACCGCGCCCGCGTAGGCGGTACGGGAATCGAACCCAGCGTAGTCTCAGTTCGCGGCCTGGAGGGCGGCTTGCGCCGCCCGCATCATCGACGCGTGAAGGCTGCCGAGCTTCGGGTGCTGTCCATGGGGCGCATGCGGCGGCACGCCGAAAAAGTCCTCGTTCCAAGGCAATTCGACGCGCTGCCTGAAGTCGAATTTGGTGTCGAAGGAAAGGCCGGCGCTGCTGTACGCGGCGGGGGCGCCCTGCTTGGTAATGGCGAATTCGCCTCCGTAAAGGCGGTTTAGCCCCTGGGAGGATCCATAGGCAACCGTGACCGCCACGCCATCCTCCCGCTCGGTGACGCCGCATACGAGGGCGGGGCGCGGTTTCGGGCCGGGGCTGCGCCGTGGCAGGTTCGGGAACCGGCACCACACGATGTCGCCGGGCGTGGGCGCTGCCCATTTGGTCATGT
>DASXKG010000307.1:0-4057 GCA_036496965.1 Variovorax sp. | reverse complement strand
TGGCCCAGAAGTACAGCGCCGGATCGGGCTGGCCATCGCTGCGCGTGACAGCCGCGACGATGGCGCCAAACGGGCCGTTCTCGCCGGCCTTGAGCATCGCGATCACCGGCACGATGGTCAGGAAGATGCCGGCGAAGAGCTTCGCGACTTCCAGCATCGGCTGCCAGCCGAACTGGTTGTCGGCATGCACCTGGGGTGCGGTGATGCGCAGCGAAAGCCAGATGATCGCCAGCAGCGCCACGTCGCGCACGAGGCTCGGCAGCGGAAGCTTGGTGCCGAGCACGTCGAAGGCAACCGGGGACTTCCACAGGCCGCTCAGAAGCACGAAGAACACGATGGCCCCGAGCAGCCAGAAGTTGCGCGCGCCGTCGAAGCCGATGCTGCGCGTATCGGGCGTCGGGTCGAACGGCAGCACGCCCTCGCGCCGATAGATCCAGCGATCGGCCGCATAGAAAAGCCCCAGCAGCACGGCCACCAGGCACACGGTCTCGGCCAGGATGTTGTGCGTCGTCCAGAAGAAGTCGACGCCCTTCAGGAAGCCCAGGAAGAGCGGCGGATCGCCCAGCGGCGTCAACGCACCGCCCACATTCGAGACGATGAAGATGAAGAAGACCAGCACGTGCACCTTGTGCCGGCGGTTGTCGTTGGCCCGAATCAACGGCCGCACCAGCAGCATCGACGCACCGGTCGTGCCCATCAGGCTGGCCAGCAGCGCACCGATCGCGAGGATCGCGGTGTTGAGTCCGGGCGCCCCATGCAGATTGCCGCGGATGTGGATGCCGCCGGCCACCGTGAAGAGCGCCGCGAGCAGCACGATGAACGGGATGTACTCCGCCAGCAGCGCGTGGACCAGTTGGGCGCCCGCCATCGACACGCCGAAAACGGCCGCAAAGGGCAGCACCAGCGCCAGCGACCAGGCGGCCGATACCTTGCCGTAGTGGTGATGCCAGAACGCCGGCGCCGCCAGCGGCACCAGCGCGATCGACAGCAGCATGCCGGCGAAGGGCAGGCCCCACCAGGGCGAAATGCGCCGGCCGTCGAAGTCCTCCGCGAAGACCAGCGCGGGCACCGACGCCAAGGCGGTCGCGAGCAACAGGCGCAGCCATTTCGGCGCGAGCCCCGACACCCTCATGCCGTCGGTTGCTCGATCTCGAAGACCTGGCGCAGGTAGGCCAGGTACCTTTCGTCCTCGCACATGTTCTTCGACGGCGTGTCCGAGAGCTTGGCCACCGGCTGGTCGTTGCAGCGGATCATCTTGATCACGATCTGCAGCGGCTCGCAGCCGAGGTCGTTGGTGAGGTTGGTGCCGATGCCGAAGGCCAGCTGGCAGCGGCCGCGGAACTGCTGGTAGAGCTCGATGGTCTTGGGCACCGTGAGCCCGTCGCTGAAGATCAGCGTCTTGGTCAGCGGATCGACGCGGTTGCGCAGGTAATGGTCCAGCATGCGCTCGCCCCACTGGAAGGGATCGCCGCTGTCGTGGCGCGCGCCGTCGAAGAGCTTGCAGAAGAACAGGTCGAAGTCGCGCAGGAAGGCCGACATGCCGTAGACGTCGGACAGCGCGATGCCGAGGTCGCCGCGGTATTCGCGCGCCCAGGACTCGAAGCCGAACACCTGGCTGTCGCGCAGCCGCGGCCCCAGGGCCTGGCAGGCCTGCAGGTATTCGTGCGCCATGGTGCCCAGCGGGATCAGCCCGAGCTTCATGGCGTACAGCACGTTGCTGGTGCCGGCCAATTGCGGCAGCCTCCCCGAGGCATGCAACGACGCCGGCGCGGTCACGGGGCCGAGCCGCGCCGACAGCGTGCGCAGCACCTCTTCGTGCCAGTCCTTGGAAAAGCGCCGCCGGGTGCCGTAGTCGGCGATCTTCAGGTCGGCCAGGCCGTCGCCCTGCAACTGGCCTATCTTGGTCTCCAGGCGGCGCCGCCCTTCGGCGAGATCGGGCTGCGGCTGGGTGTTGCGGAAGTAGACCTCGTTGACGATCGCCAGCACCGGGATCTCGAACAGGATCGTGTACAGCCATGGGCCCTCGATGCCGATCTCGAGCTCGCCCGAGGGCAATGGAACGATCTGGATGTATTTCTCGTTGAGCCGGAACAGGCCGAGGAAGTCGACGAAGTCGCTCTTGATGAAACGCATCGAGCGCAGGTAGGCGAGTTCCGGCTCGCGGAACTGCAGCGAGCAAAGATGCCGCACCTCCTCGCGGATCTGGCCGGCGAAGCGCGCCAGGTCGATGCCCGGATTGCGGCACTTGAAGCGGTATTCGACACGGGCACCCGGAAAGTGGTGCAGCACCACTTGCATCATCGTGAACTTGTAGAGATCGGTGTCGAGCAGGCTGTGGATGATCATGGTGCGTCGCGCCGGGCTGGCTGGTCTGTCCTATTTCGCGTCCGTTCGATTATCACGGGGCGCGTCGGCATGTGCCTACGGGGCCTCTCCCGGGCGTCCTACCGGTTGCGCGCGGCCTCCACGAGAGAGTCTTTTCACGCCGGCGCCACCCCGGAGCCGGCGGCGAAACCAGGCAACTTCTGAAGGAGAAAGCCATGAACAAGGACACCATGCAGGGCAACTGGAAGCAACTCAAGGGCAAGGCCAAGGAGCAGTGGGGCAAGCTGACCGACGACGACTTCGACGTCATCGCGGGCAAGCGCGACCAGCTGCTGGGCCGCATCCAGGAACGCCACGGGATCAGCCGCGACGAAGCCGAGAGGCAGGTCGCCGACTGGGAGAGCCGCGAGGGCCGCACGCCGAGCTCGATCTGGGTAGAACACGTTTGATGCCGGAGGGACACATCATGATGAAGAAACATTGGCTCATGCTCGCGATCGCCTCGACCTGCTTCGTGGCCGGCCAGGCCGGCGCGATGACTTCGGACGAGTACAAGGTGTCCAAGGAAAAGATCGAGGCCGACTACAAGGTCGCGATGACTCAGTGCAAGACCATGAAGGACAACGCCAAGGATGTCTGCGAGAAGGACGCCAAGGGCAAGCAGGACGTGGCCAAGGCCGAGCTGGAGCAGCAGTACAAGCCCAGCGAGAGCAATGCCCGCAGCGTCGAAGAAGAAAAGGTGAAGGCCCACTACGAAGTCGCCAAGGAGCGCTGCGGCGACCAGAGCGGCGCGGCCAAGAGCGCCTGCGAAAAGCAGGCCGAGGCCGATCAGGCCAAGGGCAAGGCCGACATCAAGGCGATGAAGAAGATGTAATTCAGGCCCGCAGTTCGTCGACCACGGCCTGCAGTGCGGGCGGCAGCCGGACCGGCCGCTGCGTGGCCCGGTCGACGTACACGTGGATGAAATGGCCCTGCGCGGAGGCCATCTCCGCGCCTTCGGCAAACAGCGCGATCTCATAGCGCACGCTCGAAGTCCCGGCATGCGCCACGCGGATGCCGGCCTCCACCGTCTGCGGGAAGGCGAGCGCCGAAAAGTAGTTGCATTGCGTCTCCACCACGAAGCCGATCGTGGCACCCTGGTGGATGTCGAGCGCGCCGCGCTCGATCAGCAAGGCATTGACGGCGGTGTCGAACCAGCCGTAGTACACGACGTTGTTGACATGCCCGTACAGGTCGTTGTCGGCCCAGCGGGTCGGGATGCTGCGAAAGGCGCGGTAGCTGTCGCGGCTGTGGGGGCTCGGTCTGTCGCTCACGAGAACTTCGCTCATGGCGCGGCATTCTGCCAGCGCTTCCAGTAGGCCAGGGCCACCCTGAAGGTGCCGAGTTGCACCTGGACCGTCTCCGCGATGTCGCTCGCATAGCCGCCCGCCATGGCGAAGGCCAGCGGAATGCGGCGCTGCCAGGCGAAGTCGAACACACGCCGGTCGCGCGCCTCCAGGCCGTCGAAGCTCAGCTTGAGTCGGCCCAGCCGGTCGCGCTCGAAAGGGTCGGCGCCGGCCAGATAGATGACGAGTCCCGGCGTGAAGCGCCGTTCCAGTTCGTCGAGCGCATGTTCGAGGGCCGCGAGATAGTCGGCATCCCCGCAACCGTCCGGGAGCTCCACGTCGAGGTCGCTCATCTCCTTTCGGAACGGGAAGTTGTTCTGGCCATGCATCGACAGGGTGAACACGCT
>DASXKG010000306.1:0-18979 GCA_036496965.1 Variovorax sp. | reverse complement strand
CCAACACCCGCACGCGCTGCCCCGCCGCGACAAGCGCGGCGCAGAGATGCGAACCGATGAAGCCGCAACCACCGGTGACCAGCCAAAGCGTCATGCCGCGCTTCTCCGCCCCGCCAGCACATGGCCGAATAGCTCGGCTTGACCACGCGTCGTCTCATCCCAGCCGAAGCGTTCCGCATGGGCGCGGGTGGCGCGGCGGGCCGGCGGGTCGGCCAGCAGCCGCCGGAGCGCCGTGGCGATCGGGCCAGGGCCGACCTCGTCGAGCACCAGCCCGGCCTCGGGGGCCGAAATGGCCTCGCGGCTGCCCCAAGCCGGTCCGGCGACCACCGGCGTGCCGCAGGCCATCGCTTCCAGCATCACATTCGCCCAGCCCTCGCGGGTGGAGGCGAGCACCAGCGCATCCGCCGCGCCGTAGAGCTTGGCCAGCTCGCCATGCGGCCGGGCCCCCAGCAGGTGCACGCGCTCCGCCACGCCGAGCCGCTCGGCCAGCGCCGCCAAGGCCCGGCGCTCCGGCCCCTCGCCGGCGATCAGCAGGCTGGCCCCGGGCAGCTTCGCCAGGGCGCCGATCGCGTGATGATGCGCTTTCCTCTCGATCAGATGCCCAACCGAGAGGACAATTGGTCCCGACAGGCCCAGTTCCGCCCGCAGCGCGGCGCGATCGGTCGGCGGCGCGAAAGCGGCGAGATCGACGCCGTTGCGCAACACCGTCACCTTCCCCGGCGCCGCACCCAGAGCGATCAATCCCTCAGCGAGACCCGCGCTCACCGCGATCAGCGCATCCGCCTCGCGCAGTGCTGCGCCGATCAGCCGGCGCGGAAGCGCGAAGCGCGGTAGCTGGCTGGTGTCCGAACCGCGCGCGGTGACCACCACCGGCAGCCCGGCCTCGCGCGCCAGCCACGCCGCGGCGACGCCGTCGGGGTAGAGATAATGCGCATCGACGGCATCGAAGTGCGCGCCCTCGGCGAGCAGCTGGGCGAGCGCGGCGCGGCCGGCCCGCAGCAGCGCCCAAGGACCGGTATACATGCCGACGCGCGGCGGCGCGGCGTATCGCGGATGCAGAACGCGCAGCCCGTGCCGCATCTCCTCGGCCGGCGCCGCGGCGCAGCGCGCCCATTCACCGAACCGCGCATCGCGCGAGGGGAACCAAGGCACCGGCGCGACCACCGTGCTGGTCGCCGCGCCGCTCGCCACGAGGTGGCGCAGCCGGTTCTCGACGAAAATGCCGTGATGGGGCTGCGCCGCGTTGGGGTACAGCGTGCTGAAGGTCAGTAGGCGGAATGGTGCGGCCGCTCTGCGCCTAACCTCAGCGGGAATGGACAGAATCTCCGCCGTCGTGGCGGCCAGGGGGGACGGGCGCGCCATGCCTCACCGTGCTCCCGCATGCCGCAGCACCACCCGCACCGTGGCGAGGATGATGCGCAGATCCAGCCACAGGCTGCGCTCCCGGATGTACCACAGGTCGTAGGACAGCTTGTCCCGTGCATCCTCGATCGAGGCGCCGTAGGGGTATTTCACCTGCGCCCAGCCGGTCAGGCCCGGGCGCACCGCAGCGCGGTCCGCGTAATGCGGGATGGCGGCGATGAGCTGCTCGACGAAGACGGGCCGCTCAGGCCGCGGGCCGACGAACGCCATGTCGCCACGCAGGATGTTGATGGCCTGCGGAATCTCGTCGACGCGGATGAGGCGAATGAAGCGGCCCACCCGCGTCACCCGGCTGTCGCCCACCGCGGCCCAGACCGCCGCGCCGGGCTTCTCGGCATCGACCGTCATGGAGCGGAACTTTAGGATATGGAAGCGGCGATGGTGCCGCCCCATGCGTTCCTGGCGGTAGAAGACCGGCCCGCGCGAATCGAGCTTGATGACCAGCGCGACCACCAGCAGCAGCGGCAGAGTCAGCAGCAGCAGGATGAGGCTGGCGAAGATGTCGAGGCCGCGATGCAGGATATGCTCCAGCGCGCCCTGGCGCAGGGCGCGGGTGCCGCGCAGCCAGTTCTGTGGCAGGAATTCCGGCATCACTTGCCCATCGGCGCTCACCATGACGGCCTCGCCGCCCGCATAGTCTGGCGCCGCGATCACGTCGCCGTCACGGTAGCCGCGATCGTCGGATACGTCCCGGGCGAGTTCAAAACGCACATGGATTTCTCCTTCCCTTAGCGGCAGCCGTCCCACCGGCCGCCCACACCCTGCCAAACTCCTGGCGCGAGCAAGCCTATCCCCTTCGACTGCACATTTGCATCCAAGCCGAATAGGTACCTCCGATGCATCCCGTTGAATTTCTTCATTTGTCCAAAAGATCTAGTCCAAAATATCCAATCGTGTTTGGCTCTCTCTGCGTTGCGTTGCGCACGAATTTGCGTAGGTTCACCCCAGCAGGGAGGGCATTCGCGTGGCTTCGCGTGCCATTGCTTGGAGGGTCAATGCGGTCACCAAATGTCTTGCACTGTGTCGTGACGGTTCTTGCCCTCGCGGCGATGGGCTGCACAAGCCCCACCGCGCCGCCGCCCGACAGCGCCGCCGTGCCCACCGGGGCGGCCGCGCCCGACTATGTGATCGGCCCCGGTGATGGGCTCGACGTCTTCGTCTATCTCGCCCCCGAGTTGAGCGCGACCGGCCTACCGGTGCGTCCGGACGGGCGCATCTCGCTGCCTTTGGTGCCCGACATCGTCGCCGCCGGCCGCTCGCCCACCCAGCTCGCCACCGACATCAAGGCGCATCTGCGGCTCTATGTGCAGGACCCCAATGTCACGGTGATGGTGCGCACCTTCGTCGGCTCCCCGGCGCAGCAGGTGCGCATCATCGGCGAGGCCACCCTGCCGCGCACCCTGCCCTATCGCGAGGGCATGACCGTGGTCGACGCCATCATCGAGGCGCGCGGCCTGACCCGCTATGCCGCCGGCAACCGTACCGAGATCATCCGCCGTGACGCCCCCGGCGCGACGCCGCGCAACCTGCGCGTCCGCCTCGACGACCTGATGCGCGGCGGTGACATCAGCCAGGACGTGCCACTTCGCCCGGGAGATACCATCGTGGTTCCGCAGGGCTGGTTCTGAACAGTGGCTGCCATCGACCTCGTCCGCCGCTACTCCGCCTCGGCCTGGCGGCACCGCTGGAAGGCCGTGGCGCTGATCTGGCTGGTCGCGCTGCTCGGCTGGACCGGCGTGCGCATGCTGCCGGACCGCTACGTCTCCACCGCGCGCATTTATGCCGACGCCGATGCTGTGCTCGGCATGCTGCTGCGCGGCATCGCCATGGACAATTCCCCCGCCGCGCAGGTTGAGGTGCTTCAGCGCACCCTGGTTAGCCGCCCCAACCTCGAAAGGCTGGTGGACCGCTCCGCGCTGTCCCAACGCGTCGCCGCTGGCGCCGACCGCGAGAAGACCATCGATACGCTGGCCCGCGACCTCCGCTTCGGCAGCCAAGCCCGCAACCTGTTCACCGTTGAGTATGTCGACACTGATCCGCACGTCGCGCATGGCGTGGTGCAGCAGGTTGTGGACCTGTTCCTCCAACTGGCCAGCGGCTCCGACCGCCGCCAAATGGAGAATGCCCGCGCCTTCCTGCTGCAGCAGCTCGCCGCGTATGAGCAGCAGCTGCGCGAGGCAGAGCGGCGCCGCGCGGAATTCACCACGCGCTATCAGGATTTGCTCGCGGTGAACGGCAGCATCTCGCGGCTCGATGCCGTGCGCACACGCATCGAGGCGATGCGCGGCGAATTGTCGGATGCGATCAGCCACCGCGGCCTTCTACAGCAGCAGATCGCCGCCATACCCGAGGTGGCGGCCGCCGCCGGTACCGCCGCCTCCACGGTCGAGGCGGAGCAGCGCCTGATGATCCTGCGCCAGCGCTACACCGAGCAGCACCCGGACGTGGCCGCGGCGCGCGCCGCGCTTGCGGCTGCCCGCGCAGTGGGCGGCACCAACCGCACCGCCGCCGGCACGACGCGCACCGACCCGGTGCGCGAGCAGCTGCTGGTGCGCATCGTCGATACCGACTCCCGGATCGCCTCGCTGGAACGCCAGCTGCGCGACCTGGAGGCGCAGAGTAACCGGCTGGAGGAGATGGCGCGCAACGCGCCCGAGGTACAGGCGCAATTCGCCAATCTCGATCGCGACTACAACATCATCCGCCGCAACTACGAGGAATTGCTGGCCCGCCGCGAGTCTGTGAATATCGCCGAGGCCGCGCGCACAGGCAGCGACCGCGTGACGCTCGAAGTGGTTGATCCGCCGACCATGCCGACCATCCCAACCAGTCCCAAGCGCCTGCTGCTGGCGGCTGGGGTGCTGCTGGCGGCGCTCGGTGCCGGCGGCGCGCTGCTCTTCCTCCAGGTGCAGCTCGACACCAGCTTCTATACGCTGCGCGAGCTGCGCGGCATCGGCCTGCCGGTGCTCGGCGCCTTCTCCGCCCCGTCGCGCGGCCGGCTGCGCAGGGCGGACGTCGTGCTCCTCGTCCTCTGCCTGCTGCCGCTTCCTCTCGGACTCGTCGTTGCGGCCATTGGGCCGCTCAACCTCATGGCGAAGTTCGCCGCATGAGCGCCTCCATCCCTCGGCGTTCCCATCTGGTCGAGCGTGCCGCCGATGCGGCCCGCATCGCCATGGCGGACGATACGTCCCTCGCCCGCGCGTCGCGGCCGCCTCTGTCGCCGGTGGAGGCGATCCCCGCGGTGGTCGAGACGGTGGCGGTGCCGCCTCCCCACAGCCAGGTCGCCGGTTTGCCCGGCCACAACCAGCCCGCGCCGGTCACCCGCGCCCTGCTGCGGCGCGCCGGCCTGGTCGACGAGGCGGGCCCTGCGCGGGAGGAGATTGCGCTGGTTCGCGAGCAGGTGCTGCGCAGCGTCGAAGCCACGCCTCCGGCCGAGGGGCGGGAGGCGCGGCTGGTGGTGATCACCAGCACCCGTAGCGGCGAGGGCAAGTCCTTCGTCGCGCTGAACCTCGCCGCGGGCATCGCCGAAGGGGCGCATCGCCCCGTCATCCTGGTGGATGCCGGGCGGGGTGCCGGCTCGCTCACCACCCTTCTCGGCCTGCGCGGCGCGCCGGGACTCGCGCAGTTGCGCGACACGGGCGGCCCCGACCCCGCCGGGTTGCTGCGGCGCACCGAAGTCCCCGGCCTGTTCGTCCTACCGCATGGCATGGCCGAGCCTTCCGGCGCACAGGGCAGTGCCATGGCGGCGGCACTCCTTCATCTCGCCGGGCGGCTGTCGGACCATATCGTCCTCCTTGACACGCCGGCCTGCCTGGAATCGAGTATCGCCGCCCTGCTCGCTGCGGCCGCCGGTCAGGTGGCGCTGGTGGTGGAGGCGGAACGCACCAAGCGAGCGGAGATGGAAGCGGCCCTCGACATCCTCGATGCCTGCCCGACGCTGCAACTCCTGCTGAACCGCATGGCGCTCCGGGTCAGCGACCAATTCACGGGGCCCGCCTCGCGCGCGGGGGATGTGGCGGTCGGTGCCCATTAAGCATGACGCCGCCCTCCCGGCCAGCCTGGTAGTAGCGTTGCTGATCGCCTTGCCCGCCGCCGCGCAGATCGCCCCACGGGCGGGCGGCACGACACCCGTTGTCACAAGCGACGGCGCGCCGCTGACGCCGGCCGTCACCGGTGACAGCACCGTCATGCCGCCTGCCACGCCCGTCCTGGAATCTCCCGCACTCGGCCCGCTGGGCGGCCCCGACACTCCGATCAACCGTCCCTTCGCAGGCGGTGCGCTGCTAGGCTTTGCGAACACAGCGCCGGGCCTTGGAGTCGCCGGCGTCGGCACACCCTTCGACCTTGGCAACCGGCCTTACGCCATCCGGCCCTCGATCGGCGTCGAGGTCCTGGCCACCGACAATGTGTTCCAGACGTCCGTCGCCCGCGGTGACATCGTCAGCACCATCGCTCCGAGTCTCGAAGCAGCGATCGCTACGACGCGCCTGAACGGCACGCTGCGCTATACGCCGGCACTGCGCCTCTACGGTACCTATTCCAGCCAGGACGGCGTGGATCAGGTCGGCGACGGGCGGCTCCTCGCGGCGCTGGTTCCCGGGCTCTTCTATGTCGACGTGCGCGGGGCGGCGAGCGTGCTGCCAACCTTCCCCGGTTTCATCCCGGGCAGCGGGCAGCTCATCGCCGGGAGCGACACCATGCAAACCTACACCGCGCAGGTCACGCCTTTTCTAGTGCACCGTTTCGGAAGCGCGGCGACGGTGCAGGCCGGTTATTCTTTCCAGTATTCCTCGCAGAACTTTGCCAACTTCGGCCAAAGCAGCCCCTTCAGCCAAAGCAGCCCGGACAGCCTGGCCGAAAATTGGACGGCGCATCGCGGCTTTGCGGTGGTGCGCAGCGGCGAGGATTTCGGTCGGCTGGCGCTGCAGGCGTGTGTCGACGGCACCAAGTATGCCGGCAACGGCATCTATGACGACTCGCACCGCTTCATCACCGCACTCGAGACACGCTACGCCATTCTGCGTAGCGTCGCCCTCCTCGGCGAGATCGGCTATGAGAACCAGGAATACTCCGGCACCAACCCGTTCAGTATAAGCGATGCGATCTGGTCGATTGGGCTTCGACTGACGCCGCGGCCCGATTCCATCGTGGTTATCCGCTACGGCCGACAAAACGGCTTCAATTCCTTCAGCCTGAATGCAGGCACGCCCCTCGGTGTGCGCACAGATCTCTTCGCCACCTACAGGGAAACTCTCGCCACGTCGCTCACTCAGGCTCAGGACCTGCTGTCCACCACCACCGTCGATGCGCTCGGCAATCCGGTGGACAGCCAGTCTGGCGCGCCGGTCGTGCTGATAAATCCCTTTCTCGGCTTGTCCGACGCGCTCTATCGCATGCGCGTCGGCACGGCGTCGCTGCGCCATCACTGGCCGCGCGATGTCCTCACGCTTTCCGGCACCTGGCAGAGTCAGGATCCCATCACCTCTGCCAATAGCTCCGTGTTCGTCGTCACCAGCCGCGGAACCTATGCGACTTTGAGCTGGGGGCACGAGTTCTCGCCGCGCACCACCGGGTTGGCGGCGGTGCAGTATGGGCACGCCAGCTTCGGGCAACCCAGCTTCGGGCAACCCGGCTTCGGGCAACCCGGCCAGGGTGACTCGGATATCTATGCTCTGACGGAGACGCTGATGCACCAGCTGAGCGACAAGCTCACCGGCAGCATACAGGTCGCCTGGACCAACAACACCTCCCCGCTAGCGGACCAGGGCTACACGCAGGCCATCCTCCGCGTCGGCTTGCGCCGAACCTTCTGAGGCAGCGCCATGAATCTCGACCTCTATGGATTCCACGAGCCGCCCTTCCGGATGACGCCGGATGTGCGGCTGTTCTTCCCCAGCACGGCGCACAGCCGCGCCTATGCGCATCTGCTCTACGGCCTGTCGCAGCGCGAGGGCTTCGTTGTCGTCACCGGCGAGGTGGGCGCCGGCAAGACCACGCTGATCGAAAGGCTCTGCGCCGAATTCTCCACCAAGGGCCATGCCATGGCGCGGGTGATGACGACACAGGTCGAAGCCGCGGAGCTGCTGCGCCTCGTCGCCATCGCCTTCGGCGCCCCGGCCGAGGGCGGCAAGGCGGAGCTGCTGCAGGGCATCATCGCCGCGCTGCGCCGCGGCGTTGCTGAAAGGGGCCGGCGGCAGATCCTCATCGTGGACGAGGCGCAGGCCCTGCCGGTCGCCTCGCTCGAGGAGCTGCGCATGCTTTCCAACGTGACCGAGGGCGCGCATGCGCTGCTGCAGGTGCTGCTGCTGGGTCAGCCACAGCTGCGCCACACCCTGGCGCGGCCGGATCTCGACCAGCTCCGCCAGCGTGTCCTCGCCGCCTATCACCTAGCCGCCCTGACGCGGGAGGAGACGCATCTCTACGTCCGGCACCGCATGACCTCGGTGGGCTGGACCGGCTATCCCGCCTGGGAGGAGACGGCGCTTGACCTGGTGCACGAGCATTCCGGCGGCATCCCGCGCCGGATCAACCGGCTCTGCGCGCGCGTGCTGCTGGCCGGCACACTGGAGCATGCCGCGGTGCTGACCGCCGAACTGGTCAGCATCACCGCCGACGAGCTGACGCAGGATCTCGGCGTGATCTGCGCCGAGGCTCCGCCGCCACATAGCGAGGAGGACCGCGCCACGTTGCGCGCCCTCACCGAGCGCCTGGGCCAGCTGGAACGCGCGGTGGGGCGCCGCGAACGCATGGCGCGTGGCCTGCACAAGCTGTGGCAGTTCGCCACCCTGGGAGGCCGCGCATGAGCCCGCTTCGCAACGCCATGTCCGTCGATGTGGAGGACTGGTTCCAGGTCCAGGCCTTCGCCGGCATCATCTTGCGCGACAGCTGGGACGCGCGCGAGCGACGCGTGGAGGCGAACACCCATCGCGTGCTCGACCTCTTCGCCGCCGCCGACGTGTGCGCCACCTTCTTCACCCTGGGCTGGGTGGCCGAACGGCACCCGGCGCTGATCCGCCGTATCGTCGCTGAGGGCCATGAGCTGGCAAGCCACGGCCATGGCCACGAACAGGTGCATGCCATCGGCGAGGCCGCGTTCCGTGCCGACATCCGCCGCGCTCGAGCCATTCTGCAGGATACCGGCGGCGTGCCGGTAATCGGCTATCGCGCGCCCACCTTCTCGATCAGCGCGAGGCACACCCCCTGGGCGCATGCGGTGCTGGCCGAGGAGGGCTACCGCTACTCCTCCTCGGTTTTCCCAGTACGCCACGACCTCTATGGCGACCCCGATGCACCGCGCCGGCCGCACCGGCCGCGCCCGGACGGCGTCGCGGAGATCCCCATGACGACGGTGCGCGCCTTCGGGCGCAGCCTGCCCTGCGCAGGGGGCGGCTGGTTCCGCCTGCTGCCCTATGGCCTGACGCGCAGCGGGCTGCGCCGCGTTAACGCCACCGACGGCCAGCCCGGTGTCTTCTACTTCCATCCCTGGGAGATCGACCCCGGCCAGCCGCGCGCCGAAGGAGCCGGGCGGCTCTCACGCTTCCGCCACTATGTCGGGCTGCGCGAGATGGAAGCGCGGTTGGTGCGGCTCCTGCGCGACTTTCGCTGGGGCCCTCTGGACGAGGTATTCGGCGCCGCAATCGCCGCGCCGAATCTCGAGACGGCCTGACATGCCGGTCCGCATCCGCCCCCTCGACGAGACCAACGCTGTCGCTTGGGATGCCTTCGTGCGCGCCCGACCGGAGGGCAGCTTCTTCCACCTTTCAGCCTGGGCGCGGGTGATTGCGCAGAGCTTCGGCCATGCCACCCATTACGTGCTGGCCGAACAGGATGGCGCGGTGGTCGGCGTGCTGCCGCTGGCGCGCATGAAGACTCTGCTGTTCGGCGACTTGCTCGCCTCTACGCCCTACTGCGTCTATGGCGGCGCGCTGGCCGCCACGCCAGAGGCCGGCGCCGCGCTCGATGCGCATGCCTCCGAGCTACAGGCGAAGCTCCGCACGCCCTGCCTGGAATATCGCCGCCTCGGCGCGGCCGATCCCGGCTGGGTGGAACGGCCGGCGCTTTACTACACCTTCCGGAAGCCGATCGCCGCCATCACCGGCGACGAGGCCAAGGACATGGCCGCCAACATCCCGCGCAAACAGCGCGCCGAGGTGCGCAAGGGGCCGAAGCGCGGCCTCAAGACCCACACCGACCGCGATGTCGATACGCTTTTCCGCGTCTATGCGGAAAGCGTGCGCAACCTCGGCAGCCCGGTCTTCCCCAAGCGGTTTTTCCGCGCGCTGCTCGAGGCCTTCCCCGAGGAATCCGACATTACCACGGTGCTGCACGAGGGGCGGGCGGTCGCCTCGGTGCTCTCCTTCCACTTCAAGCAGGAGGTACTGCCCTATTACGGCGGCGGCACGCGGGCAGCGCGCAGACTCGCCGCCGCCGATGTGATGTACTGGGAAGTGATGCGCCGCGCTGCGCAGGACCGCGGCGCCACGATGTTCGATTTCGGCCGCAGCAAGGCCGAGACCGGCGCCTTCGCCTTCAAGAAGAATTGGGGCTTCGAGCCGCAGCAGCTTCACTACTGCTATCGCCTGGCACCGGGCGCGAAGGTGCCGGATAACAACCCGAACAACCCGAAATACCGCTACCTCATCTCGGCCTGGAAGCGCCTGCCTTTGCCGGTGGCCAACGTGATCGGCCCGCACCTGGTGCGCGGCCTAGGCTAAGCACATGGGCAAGCCGCGGCTTTTGTTCCTCGCGCATCGTATCCCCTACCCGCCCGACAAGGGGGAGAAGATCCGCGCCTGGCACATGCTGGAGCATCTGGCGCGGGACTGGGCGGTGGATCTCGGCTGCCTGGTGGACGATCCGGCCGACGCCGAGCATTTGTCGGTGCTGCGCCGCTGCTGTGCGGAGGTCCATGCCGCGCCGGTGACGCGCAGCGGGCGCATCGCGCGCACCCTCTTCGGCACGCGGCGCGGACAGCCGCTGAGCCTCGCCTGGTTCCACGAACCCGGCCTCGCGCGCTGGGTGCGCACCGGCCTCGACGCGCGGCGCTACGAGGCGGTGCTGGTCTATTCCTCGGCCATGGCGACCTATGTCCCGCCCGGGCCCGGAGGGCCGCTGCGCATCCTCGATATGGTGGATGTGGATTCCGAGAAATGGCGGGCCTACGCCGCCTCGGATGGGGGGCCGAAGCGGCTGGTCTGGGCGCGCGAAGCGCGTACCCTGCTGGCCTTCGAGCGCCGCGCCGCGGCGCAATTCGATCGCACCTTACTGGTCTCGGCGCAGGAGGCGCAGACCTTCGCCACGCTCGCGCCCGAGGTCGCGTCGTGTATAGACTGGGTAGAGAACGGCGTCGATGTCGCGCGCTTCGACCCGGAAGGAGACTGGCCCGACCCCTTCGCGGCCGAATTGCCGGCCATCGTCTTCACCGGCACCATGGGCTACCGCCCGAATGTCGAGGCGGTGAGCTTCTTCGCTTCCGAGGTGATGCCGCGTTTAGCGTCGCTCTCGCGGGCGCCGCATTTCCACATCGTTGGCGCCAATCCATCGCCTGCCGTGCGGGCCCTGGCCGAATTGCCACGCGTGCATGTCACGGGCAGCGTGCCGGATATGCGGCCCTACCTAGCCCGTGCGGCGGTGGCGGTGGCGCCGCTGCGCATCGCGCGCGGCATCCAGAACAAGGTACTGGAGGCGATGGCCATGGCGCGCCCCGTGGTCGCCTCGCCGGAAGCGCATGAGGGGGTGCGGGCCGTTGCTGGGCGCGACCTGCTGGTGGCGGATGGCGCGGAAGCGATGGCAGCGGCGGTGACGCAGGTGCTCGCCGGCGGAATGCCCGGTCTGGGCACCGCAGCGCGCGCCGCCGTGCTGGCGGGGCATGACTGGAAGGCCACACTGGCGCGGCTGGACGACATCCTGGAGGCGGCATCGCGAATGAAGGCGGCCTGAAGCCGGAATCGAGATGAAGGGTCCTCGGCCACCCTGGTGCGCCTTGGGTGGCGCTCGGCCTGATTCGCGTTCGACCCGCCGGTCGACACCCCCAGGCCCTGTAATGCGATCGGCTCCCCGCTCGGACTGTCGCGCTGTACTGCATGCACTCCAAGCTTGGATTGGACTTTGGTCTTACCCCCATTGCCCAATTGCGACAGACCCAGCAAACACACATGTTCCGGGCAATGGCGCTCCGGAATGTTCAACTTGGTGCCGAGACCGTCCTCACCCACCCCGATCTCGTGAATCTGTACGGGTGTTCGATCGGTGACGGAACGAAGATCGGCCCCTTCATCGAGATCCAGAAGAACAGCCATGTCGGCGTTCGCTGCAAGATCTCCTCCCACACCTTCATCTGCGAAGGCGTGACGATCGAGGACGAGGTCTTCATCGGCCATGGCGTGATGTTTACCAACGAGCTCTTCCCACGCGCCTGCACGCCGGAAGGAGGGCTCAAGACCGAGGCCGACTGGTCGGTGGTGCCGACGCGCATCCGCCGCGGCGCCTCGATCGGTTCGAATGCCACCATCATCTGCGGCACCACGGTCGGGCGTTTCGCGCTGGTCGGCGCAGGGGCGGTGGTGACGCGCGACGTGCCCGACTACGCGATCGTCGCCGGCGTACCAGCCAAGGTGGTCGGCGATGTCCGCGATCGCGAAGGCCTTCCCACCCCAGCAACAGGAATGGCGGTGCCATGATCAGTATCGGTGTCATCGGCTACGGCTATTGGGGGCCGAACCTCGCGCGCTGCGTCGCCGAGACCGAACGCTGCCGCCTTGCCGGCATCGCCGATTTCTCGGCTGCGGCGCTGGCGCGCGCTGGCAAGCGCTATCCCGGCCTTGCACTGCATCAGGACCCACGCGCGCTGATCGACGACCCTGCCGTCGATGCCCTGCTGATCGCCACTCCGGTCGCGACGCATTACGACTTGGCCGTTGCCGCGCTGCGCGCCGGCAAGCATGTCATCGTCGAGAAGCCGATCGCTGCCTCCTCCGACGATGCGCGCCGGCTGATCGAGGAGGCGGCGCGGCGCAACCTCACCCTGATGGTGGACCACACCTTCGTCTATACCAGCGCAGTGCAGAAGATCGGCGAGATCATCCGCTCCGGCGATCTCGGCGATGTCTATTACTATGACAGCACGCGAGTGAATCTCGGTCTGTTTCAGCACGATGTGAACGTGATCTGGGACCTCGCGGTGCACGACCTCTCGGTGCTCGACTACCTGCTGCAGGAAAAGCCCGCTGCGGTCTCGGCCAGCGCCGCGGGGCACATCCGCGGGCGGCAGGAGAACATGGCCCATCTCAGCCTCTTCTATCCCTCGGGCACCGTTGCCTATCTCAACGTTAACTGGCTCGCGCCGGTGAAGGTGCGCCAAACGCTGGTCGGCGGCAGTCGCAAGATGATCGTCTGGAACGACCTCGAGCCCACCGAGAAGATCAAGGTTTATGACCGCGGCGTGACCCTCGGCGAGGGCCCCGAGCAGGTCGCCGCGCGCATCTCCTACCGCAGCGGCGACATGTGGGCACCGCAGCTCTCGGTGAAGGAGGCGCTGCTCACTGAGATGGAGCATTTCGTCGACTGCGTGACCCACGGGCGGGAGCCGATCACTTCTGGGAGCTGCGGCATGACCGTCGTCGAGACGCTCGAAGCCGCCATGCTCTCGCTGCGCCAGCGCGGCCAGCCAATCGACATCTCTCCCGGAAGGATGGCCTCATGATTCCGGTGCTCGACCTTCGCGCGCAGTATGCCGGCATCAAGGCGGAACTCGATGCCGCGGTACTCGAGACGCTGGCGAGCGGCGCCTATGTCTCCGGCCCGAAGGTCGATACCTTCGAGAAATCCTTCGCCGCCTACACCGGTGCCAAGGAAGCCGTGGCGCTGAATTCCGGCACTTCCGCGCTGCATCTCGCGCTGCTCGCGCTCGGCATCGGCCCGGGCGACGAGGTGATCGCGCCCGCCATGACCTTCGTCGCCACGGTCGCGGCCATCCGCTATGCAGGCGCGACGCCAGTGCTGGCCGATGCCGATCCGCTCACCTGGAACATCGATCCGGTGGGCATCGCGCGCGCGATCACGCCGCGCACCAGGGCTATTATCCCCGTCCACCTGCACGGCCGCATAGCCGACATGGACGCCATCATGGCGATCGCCGCGCAGCATGGCCTGCCGGTCATCGAGGACGCCGCCCAGGCGCATGGCGCGACTTGGGAGGGCAGGGGCGCGGGCACGATTGGCGCGATCGGTTGTTTCAGCTTCTACCCGGGCAAGAACCTTGGCGCCTGCGGCGAAGGTGGCGGCGCGGTCACCAACGATCCCGCCCTCGCCGCTCGGATGCGCAAGCTGCGCGACTGGGGCCAGGAAGGCCGCTACAATCATGTCGAGCACGCCTTCAACTACCGCATGGACGGCATCCAGGGCGCGATCCTGTCGGTGAAGCTCGCGCATCTGCCGCGCTGGACGGAACGCCGCCGCGAGGTCGCAGCCCTCTACGATACGCTGCTCGCCGAGCTTCCCGTGCAGCTGCCAGCGAAACCCAAGGCGTTGGAACACGTCTACCACGTCTATGCGCTGCGCCATCCGAAGCGCGACCGGCTTGCGCGGGGCCTCACGGAAGCCGGTGTCGCGACGGGCCTGCACTATCCGCGCCCGGTGCATCTGCAGCCGGCCTATGCCGATCTCGGCAGTGGCCCCGGCAGCTTCCCGGTGGTCGAGGCCCTCGCCGCCGAATTCCTCTCCTTGCCCATCTTCCCCGAGCTCACCCCCCAGCAGCAGCGCCACATCGCCGGCGCGCTGCGCGACCTCCTCGCCCCTGCCTCGGTGACCAGTAATGCCGCGTGAAACCCGCGAAACCCTCGACCCCCAGGGCATGCTTGCCGGCACCACCTGCCTCGTCACTGGTGGCGCCGGCTTCGTCGGCTCGCATATCGTCGAGCTGCTGCTGGACGCCGGTGCGGCAGAGGTGCGCGTCATCGACAACATGGTGCGCGGGCGGCGCGACAACCTCGCCCGCGCGCTCGCCAGCAACCGCGTGCGTCTGATCGAGGGCGACATCCGGGACACCGCGGCGATGAAGTCGCTCGTCGCCGGCTGCGATACGGTCTTCCACCAGGCCGCGCTGCGCATCACGCAATGCGCCCAGGAACCGCGCGCCGCCTTCGAGGTGATGGTCGCGGCGACCTATGACCTCGTGGAGCTGTGCCTGGCCGCGAACATCCGCAAGCTGGTCGCCGCCTCCACCGCCTCGGTCTATGGCATGGCGGACCAGTTCCCCACCACCGAGGCGCAGCATCCCTACAACAACCGCACCCTCTACGGCGCGGCCAAGGCCTTCAACGAGGGGCTCTACCGCTCCTTCAACGACATGCACGGGCTCGACTACGTCGCGCTGCGCTACTTCAACGTCTATGGCCCGCGCATGGACATCCACGGCCGCTACACCGAGGTGCTGGTGCGCTGGATGGAACGCCTCTCGCGCGGCGAGCCGCCGATTATCTTCGGCGACGGCCTGCAGACCATGGACATGGTCGATGTGCGCGACGTGGCGCGCGCGAACATCCTCTCGGCCGTCGCGCCGGTGAGCGACGTCGCGCTGAATGTCGGCAGCGGAACGGAGACCTCGCTGCTCGACCTCGCGCACCTCCTTTGCCGCGTCATGGACCAGCCGCAGCTTGTGCCGCTGCACCAGGAGGCGCGCGCGGTGAACCCCGTGCCGAGGCGCCTCGCCGATGTCTCGAAGGCCCGCGAGCTGATCGGCTTTGAGGCGACGCACCCTCTCGAGGAGGGCATCGCCGAGCTGATCGCCTGGTGGCGTTCCGAGACCGCGCTCGCCGGAGCCGCCGCATGATCCCCATCACCAAGCCCCTGATCGGCGAGGAGGAAGCCCTCGCTGCCGCCGAGGTCGTGCGCTCCGGCTGGCTCACGCAAGGCCCGCGCGTCTCGCGCTTCGAGGAAGCTTTCGCCGCCATCACCGGCGCGTCCCATGCCTGCGCCGTGTCCAACTGCACCACGGCGCTGCATCTTGCGCTGCTCGGCGTCGGCGTGGGCGCGGGCGACGAGGTCATCACCGTCAGCCACACCTTCATTGCCTGCGCCAACGCCATCCGCCAATGCGGCGCGACGCCGGTCTTCATCGACATCGAGCCGGTCGGCTACGGCATGGATGCCGCGCTGATCGCCGCGGCCGTCACCCCGAAGACGCGCGCCATCCTCTGCGTGCACCAGATCGGCATACCCTGCGACATGGATGCGATAATAGCAGTCGCGCGGGCCCACGGGCTGAAGGTGGTCGAGGACGCGGCCTGCGCCTTGGGGTCCGAGATGCAGTTCTGCGGATCCTGGCGGCGCGTCGGCGATCCGGCGGGCGATGTCGCCTGCTTCTCGCTGCATCCACGCAAGGTCGTCACCATCGGCGATGGCGGTATGCTGACCACGCAGGATGCCGCGCTCGATGCGCGCTTCCGCCTCCTGCGCCAGCACGGCATGACGGTGCCGGATACGGTGCGCCATGGCAGCCCGCAGGTGATCCTCGAATCCTACGAGACCGCGGCCTTCAACTACCGCCTCACCGACATCCAGGCGGCGGTCGGCATCGAGCAGCTCAAGCGCCTGCCGGAGATCGTTTCGCGCCGCCGCGCCCTGGCCGAACGCTACCGCGAACGCATCGCGGCCGAGACGCCGGAGGTCGCCGCGCCCGTGGAGCCCAACCGCGCCCGCACCAACTGGCAATCCTACGCGGTGCGCCTGCCGGACGGGGTGGACCAGCGCGAGGTGATGCAATCCATGCTCGACCGCGGCATCGCCACGCGCCGCGGCATCATGTGCATCCATCGCGAAAAGCCCTATGCCGCAACGGCGCGCTTCCCCCTGCCGGTCTCGGAAGACGCCCAGGACCGCACCATCCTACTGCCGCTCTATCCGCAGATGACGGAGGCCGAGCAGGATCAGGTGATCGGCGCGCTGCAAAAGGCGGTGCGGCATTGAACCGTGTCGTCGTCCTCGGCGCGTCGGGCAACGCGCTCGACATTCTCGGCATCATCGATGCGCTCGGCGCGCCCTGGGAGGCCGCCGGCGTGCTGGATGACGGGCGCGACAAAGGCAGCAAATTCGGCGGGTTGCCCATCCTCGGGACGCTGGCGGAAGCTGCTGCGCTGGCGGATGTCGTCTTTGTCAACGGCATCGCCAGCGAACGCACCCATCGCCGCAAGCTCGGGATCATCGCCGGGACCGGCCTCGATGCCGCGCGCTTCGTCACGCTGATCCATCCCCTCGCTGCGGTGTCGCGCCGTGCCGCGATCGGCCATGGCAGCTGCATCGGGCCGGGCTGCGCCGTCTCGGGGCAGGTGGAGATCGGCGCCCATGCTTGGCTTGGCAGCCTTGCGGTGATTGGCCATGAGTGCGTGCTGGGTGCCGGCGTCACCGTCGCGCCTTCCGCGACGCTGGCCGGCGGCGTGACGCTCGGCGCGCAGGCTTATGTCGGTTCCGGCGCAGTGTTGCGCCCCGGCATCACAGTGGGAGAGGGCGCGCTGATCGGCATGGGCACGGTGGTGCTACGCGATGTGCCGGCTGGAGTGGTCATTGTCGGCAATCCGGCCCGGCCGCTCGCGCGCGGCACTGCCGCCAGCGCCCTATAGCAAGAATAGGCTAGCGGGTTCCCGTGGTGCCTGCGACTCCCATACTCGTCACCGGCGCGGCCGGATTCATCGGCTACCACGTCGCGCGCCGGCTGCTGCGGGACGGGCGCACGGTTGTCGGTCTGGACAACCTCAACGCCTACTACGATCCAGCCCTGAAAGAAGCGCGTCTGGCAGAGCTGGCAGCGCACCCCACCTTTCGGTTTGTGCTGCTGGATCTGGCCGATCGCGAGGGCATGGCGGCGCTCTTCGCCAGGAACCGCTTCCCCCATGTCATCCATCTCGGCGCTCAAGCAGGCGTGCGGCATTCTCTCGTTGACCCCCATGCCTATGTGGAGTCCAACCTCGTTGGGTTTGTCAACATCCTGGAAGGATGCAGGCACAATGGCTGCCGGCACCTCCTGTATGCCTCATCCTCGTCTGTATTCGGGGCCAACACGCACCTGCCGTTTTCAGTCCACGACAACGTCGATCATCCTCTGAACCTCTATGGCGCCACCAAGAAGGCCAATGAATTGATGGCGCATTCGTACTCGCACCTGTTTGGCCTACCGACGACTGGATTGCGTTTTTTTACCGTCTACGGCCCTTGGGGCAGGCCGGACATGGCGATGTGGTTGTTTGCCGATGCCATAACCGCCGGACGCCCGATCAAGCTCTTCAACCACGGACGCATGCGGCGCGACTTCACCTATGTCGACGACGTCGTGGAGTCGATCATCCGGCTGATCGACCATACGCCACGAACCGATCCGAATTGGACCCGCGACAAGCCCGACCCCGCTTCGAGCGCGGCCCCCTGGCGCGTCTACAACATCGGGAACCACAGTCCGGTCGAGTTGTTCGAGGTTGTCCGGTTGCTTGAAGAGGCTATCGGCACCAAGGCCAAGTGCGAACTCTTGCCGATGCAGCCGGGCGATGTCCCGGCAACCTATGCCGATGTCGAGGACTTGGCGCGCGAGGTCGATTTCGAGCCGGCGACCTCGATTGCTGACGGCATCGGCCGATTCGTCCACTGGTTCCAGGCCTATCATCGCCTGTCGCGTCGACCGCCGGCCCTTGTCGACGGCATGCTGACGACGGTAAGGCGGCGGCACCGCAATCGCTAGGTTTTCTCAGCATTCCAGGGTTTTGAGCAGCCGCACCTGTGGCGAGTTACTGTGTTGCGGCATGTCCGACGTCGGTCGGGAGGTTCGATGAGGGCAACCGTGCCGCCCCGCAGTTCGCGCAGTCCACCGTGCGACGGCCGACCGCAGCCAGGAACTCTATTGTGTGGCACAAATCTCGCTTGAGCGGCTCGATGGCTCTGGCGGAAAGGACGACTCTTTGGGTGGCGACCGCGGCAGCGTCCGGATGGACATTCCCACCGCGAATGGATGTCGCTCGCGGTGCGCGTCTTTAACCCCGCGATCCTTCCCGATTCCATGGCGGAACCTCCGGTCGCCTCGCCTCCTGCGCCATGGCTAGCCTCGCCGGTTCCGCTCGACAAGCCGCTCGCTTCCGTCGTGTTCAACTACACGTTGCAGACCCAGACGGTGCAGATCGAGACATCGGAAGAGGCGACGAAGAAGCTAACAGATTCCATCAAGGAGACGTCGAGCTGGAACACGGGGAAGCGACCAATCGCCACCAATGTCCGCTTGGGAGCGTGAAGCGGCGGGTCAGGGTCTCCCCTGCCGGGCAGCGATAGACGTCGTCGTCAGCCAAGTAGACGAAGTCCTGCTTGCCGAAGCGTCCCTTGGCCTTGGAGCCTGAGGTGAGCGGCTTGGGCACGTAGGGCGTGACGCCAAGGGATTCGCAGGCCAGCACTTCCTCGCCGCTGAAGTAGCCACGGTCGGCCAGCACATCGAGCGTGTCCGCGCCTATAGCCGCCTTGGCCTGACCGGCCATGTTCGCCAGTTGAGCGCGATCGTTGCCGACATTGGTGACCTCGTGGGCGACGA
>DASXKG010000305.1:0-3989 GCA_036496965.1 Variovorax sp. | reverse complement strand
GCCAAGGTGGTCGGCACGGCCATCGTGGCGCGGCTGTTCCAATTGGTGGAGCCGGCGCTGATGAGAATCCCGCTGTTCGCGCGCTGGTACCCGCCCTGGATCGAGTGGAAGAACGCGCTGCTGGCGCGCGCCTACGAGAGTGCACCCTGGCGAGGCGCGATGGGCGCGCGGGAGGGCCTGCGCCGCGTGTGGCGGCGGCTGCGTCAGTGGACGCCCTGAGTTGCGTTAATTTTGCCCGGGTGTATTGCCAATTGCATTTTGCCCGGGTATTATTCGCGCCCCATGACATGCTCTCCCCCTGAAGCCACCCTCACGGCCTTTGCCGGCTTTCGCCGCATCGCCTCCGGCCCGCGCGCCGAGGTCATTGCCCAGCTGCGTGCGCGCAGCGCCCGTGCCGACGCCGTGCCCCCCTTCGTCTTCGATGACCACACCGGCGACCGGCTCGATCTCGACCTGCGCGACCTGCCCCATGCCGCGCCCGCCGACGAACACGAAACCCGTGGCGTCGGCCGGCCCAGGCTCGGCGTGGTCGCGCGCGAGGTCACCTTGCTGCCGCGCCACTGGGATTGGCTCAGCCGCCAGCCCGGCGGCGCTTCGGTCGCGCTGCGGCGCCTGGTGGAGGAAGCCCGCCACGTGCATGCCGACCGCGATGCGCGGCGGGCTGCGCGTGAAGCGGCCTACCGCTTCATGAGCGCGATCGCCGGCGACCTGCCGGGATTCGAGGAAGCCGCACGCGCGCTGTTCGCCGGCGACCAGGCACGCTTCGATGCGCTCGTCGGTGCCTGGCCCGAAGACCTCGCGGCCCACCTGAACAGGCTCGCCGGCGCCGCATGGAGTGCAGCATGAGCGCCCCGATCGGTGAGATCGCCGCGGCGCCACCGCCGGCAGCGCCCTCGCCCGCAAGCGCACGCCTGGCCGCCATGGCTTCGCGGCCCTTGTGGAAGGCGTTCCTGATCTTCCTGGCGCCGATGCTGCTGAGCAACATCCTGCAGTCGCTGTCGGGCACGCTCAACAACGTCTACCTGGGCCAGATGATCGGCGTGAAGGCGCTGGCCGCGGTGTCCGGCTTCTTTCCGGTGATGTTCTTCTTCATCGCCTTCACCATCGGCCTCGGCGCCGGCGCCTCGGTGCTGATCGGGCAGGCCTGGGGGGCGCGCGAACTCGACAAGGCCCGCGCCGTGGCCGGCACCACCTTGACGGTGGGCATCCTCTTCGGCCTGGCGGTCGCGCTCTTCGGCGGCGTGTTCACCGAGCCGATGCTGCGCCTGCTGGGCACGCCGGCCGACATCCTGCCCGACGCCACGCGCTACGCCCGCATCATCCTGATCGCGATGCCAGGCCTGTTCGTCTTCCTGCTGTCGACTGCCATGCTGCGCGGCGTGGGCGATACGATGACACCGCTCTTCACGCTGATGATCTCGACCGTGATCGGCCTGGTGGTCACGCCCGCGCTGATCCGTGGCTGGTTCGGCCTGCCCCGGCTGGGCGTGGCCAGCGGCGCCTGCGCCACCGTGGTCTCGTTCGTGATTGCCACGGTCTGGCTGGGCTTCCACCTGCGGCGCAAGAAGAGCCCGCTCGCGCCCGATGCCGACTTCATGCGGCACCTGCGCGTGCGCCCGGCGCTGCTCAAGGCGGTGCTCAAGGTGGGCGTGCCCACCGGCGTGCAGATGATCGTGGTGTCGCTGGCCGAGATCGCCCTGCTGTCCTTCGTCAACCGCTACGGCTCGGATGCCACAGCCGCCTATGGCGCAGTCAACCAGGTGGTGGCCTACGTCCAGTTCCCGGCGATCTCGATCGCGATCACCGCCTCGATCCTCGGCGCCCAGGCGATCGGCGCGGGCCGGGCGTCGCGGCTGGGCGCGATCACGCGCACCGCGCTGCTGATGAACCTGGTGCTCACCGGTTCGCTGGTGCTGCTGGGCTACCTGTTCTCGCGCGCGCTGATGGGTTTCTTCATCACCAGCGAACCGGTGATCGACGTGGCGCAGACGCTGCTGCACATCATGCTGTGGAGCACCGTGATCTTCGGCATGGGCGCGGCGCTGTCGGGGATCATGCGGGCCAGCGGCTCGGTGCTGGTGCCGACCGGCATCTCGATCTTCTGCATCGCGCTCATCGAGGTGCCTGTGGCCTGGTGGCTGAGCCATCGGCTGGGCCTGAACGGCATCTGGGTGGCTTATCCGGTGGCGTTCACCGCCATGCTGACGCTGCAGGCCTGCTACTACCGGTTCGTCTGGTCCAGGAAAGCGATCCGCCGGCTGATCTGATTGCGCCCGATCAGCAGCCAGGCGCTGGCTGCGCTCAGCAATGCCAGTGCGGCGCACAGGCCCATCACCCAGCGAAAGCCCGACACGAAGGCGGCATTGACCGCCTGGCGCAGCGCGCTGGCGGTGGTGGCGTCGACCCCCGGGGGCAAGGCTGCGCCGGCCAGCTGGCTGCGCTGGCCCTGGAGGAAGGCGATGCTTTGCGCCGAGGCGCCGATCTCGCGCAATCCGGCTGCCAGCCGCGCATCGAAGGCCCAGGCCATGACCACGCCGAAGACCGCGATCGCCAGCACGGCCGCGCTGCGCGAGATGGCGTTGTTGACGCCCGAGGCGATGCCCGCGCGCTCCGGCCCGACCGCGTTCATCACCGTGGTGGTGAGCGGCGCCACGGTCACCGTCATGCCGAAGCCCAGCACGACCACCGCCGGCAGGAACGTCGTCCAGTAGCTCGCCCCGACGCCCGCCCGCGTGAACAGGGCGAAGCCCAGCGCCGCGATGGCCGGCCCCGCCACCAGCGGCAGCCGCGGGCCGAAACGATCGACCAGGCGCCCGGCCCAGCCCGAGAGCGCAAACATGATCAGGATGAACGGCAGCAGGGCCGCGCCCGCGACCGTTGCCGAGTAGCCCTGCACCTGGATGAGATTCAGCGGCAGGAAATACAACCCGCCGCCCAGCGCCGCATAAAGCAGCAGGGTCAACAGGTTGGCGCCGCCGAAGTCGCCGATGCCAAGCAGCGAGAGCGGCAGCATCGGCGCCTTCACGCGCAGCTCGACCGCGATGAAGCCCACGCTCGCGGCCAGGCCTGCCAGTCCCGCACCCAGCACCGCCGGCGCGCGCCAGCCCTGGGTCGGCGCTTCGATGAAGGCATAGACGATTCCGCCGAGTGCGAGCGTCGCCAGCGCCGCGCCGCGCAGGTCGAGCGCTGACGCGGCGTCGGCGCCGCCCCGGCTCTCGGGGACGTGGCGCCAGACGATCCAGAGCACGGCCAAGGCCATCGGCAGGTTGATCAGGAAGGCCCAGGCCCACGAGAGATGATCGACCAGGAAGCCGCCCAGCACCGGACCGACGGCCGCGGTGATGCCGCTGAAGCCGGACCAGGTGCCGATGGCGTGGCCCCGCTCCTTCGGATCGAACGAGGCGCTGATGAGCGCCAGGCTGCCCGGCACCAGCATGGCGCCGCCGATGCCTTGCACGGCGCGCGCCAGGATCAGCCAGGCGACACCGTCGGCCAGCGCGCAGGCGGCCGAGGCGAGCGCGAATAGACCCACCCCGAGCGCGAAGATCCGCCGCCGGCCGAAATGGTCGCCGAGCGAGCCGCCCACGAGCAGCAGCGCAGCGAGAAAGAGCGCATAGGACTCGACCACCCATTGCGCCTCGAAGGCGGTGGCATGCAAACCTTTCTGGATGGCCGGCAGCGCCACGTTGACGACCGTGCCGTCGATGAAGGCCATGCTCGAGCCCAGGATTGCCGCGACCAGCACCCAGCGCCGCGAGCTTGGGGAAAGCGCCGTCGGAGCGCAGCCATGGCGGATCGTGCTGTCGTCGCCGGGCGGCTTGCCGATCTGGGTCATGGCACCAGTATGAGGGCCACACGACATGGCCGTCATCCGAATCTCATCCTCGGAACGTTGGCACGCGGCTATGCTCGGGGCCTGCAATGAGGAGCATGTTCGAAGCGCGGCCCTGAGCCCGGCCGCGGGCCCTCCGACGGCTTCACCGGCGACC
>DASXKG010000304.1:0-2147 GCA_036496965.1 Variovorax sp. | reverse complement strand
GGCGAGGCCAGGCAACCTCCTGCGGTCGCGATGTTCCCGCTCGCGTGAAAGGGCTGGTTCAGGACTTCCACGCCGGCTTCCTGAACCCAGGGCTTGGTGCTCAGATCGGTGCAGGTGGGCACGTTGTCCAGGAGGCCGAGCCGGGCCAGGATCAGGGCGCCCGAGCATTGGGCCGCGATCAGCTGGCGACGCGGATCCAGCGCCAGGCGCGCCATCAGCGCGGCGTCGGCGACGACCTCGCGTGTCTTCGTCCCGCTGCCCACTACCACGGCATCCGCCGCGGGAAGATCCGCGAGCGAGGATTGGGTGCGAACAGTGACGCCGTTCATCGAAGTGATTTCCGGCGCCGGGCCGCAGAGGGTCACGCGCCATGCAGGTTTCTTGATCCGGTTGAGGATCCCGAGCGCGATGAGCGAATCCAGTTCATTGAAGCCTTCGAAGCTGAGGATGGCGATGTGCATGGTGATTTGCAGATGTGGGTGGGGCGCACGCATCGTAGGCGAGTAAATCAATACAATCAAAAAATTGTCATGAATACACTGCACGATGGCTGAAGCCCGCTACAAGCAGCTCGTCGAGGAACTCGCGGCAGAGATCCGCACCGGACGCCTGCAGCCGGGCACCCGCTTGCCCACGCATCGGCGGCTGGCCGAACGGCATGGCCTGGCGCTGGTCACGGCGTCGCGCGTCTACGCCGAGTTGGAGGCCATCGGCCTGGTCAGCGGCGAGGTCGGCCGCGGCACCTTCGTGCGCGAGACCGTGTTGCCCCGTGGCCTCGGCATCGACCAGCAGGCCGTGGCGGTCGGCCTGGTGGACCTGAATTTCAACTACCCGTCGATGCCGGGGCAGGCGGAACTGCTGCGCAACGCGCTGCGCCAGCTGGCCGGCGGCGGCGAGCTGGAATCGATGCTGCGCTATGCGCCCCATGGGGGACGAATGCACGAGCGCGCCTGCGTCGCCCGGCACCTCGCCGCGCGAGGGCTGACGCCCGAGCCGTCGCGGGTGCTGATCGTCGACGGCGCGCAGCACGGCCTGGCGGTGACGGTGATGGCGTTGTTGCAACCGGGGGACGTGGTCGCGGTCGATGCCCTGAGCTACCCGGGCTTCAAGGTGCTCGCGGAGACCCAGCGGCTGGCACTGGAGCCGGTGGCTTCTTCCGGGCAGGGGCCCGACCTCGATGCGCTGGAGCGCCTGTGCGCGCGCCGACG
Source organism: Variovorax sp. (assembly GCA_036496965.1). GTDB lineage: Bacteria > Pseudomonadota > Gammaproteobacteria > Burkholderiales > Burkholderiaceae_C > Variovorax. The sequence continues at coordinate 939 of DASXKG010000304.1, read as the reverse complement.
CGTTCGCGCCCTCTACACGATGCCGACCCTTCACAACCCCTTGGGTTGGGTGATGAGCGCGAGTCGGCGCCGCCGGCTGGCGGCGATCGTGCGGCGCCACGGCCTGGTCGTCATCGAGGACGGGGCCTACGCCTTCCTGGCCGAGGATGCGCCGGCCCCGCTGGCGACGCTGGCGCCGGAATCCACGGTGTATGTCTCCGGCTTCTCCAAGAGCGTGGCGACCGGGTTGCGCGTGGGATTCGTCGTTGCCCCGGAGGCCTGGGCGCGGAAGATCGAACGGGCGATCCGGGCCACGACCTGGTGCACGCCGGGGGTCACGACGGCGATCGTCTGCGCCTGGCTCGAAGATGGCACGGTGGCTCGGCTCGAAGCCGAGAAGCGGCGCGACGCCGCCGTGCGGCAGGCGGTGGTCGGCGAGGTGCTCGCAGGACTGCGCTGCGTGCGCCATCCGGCGTCGTATTTCGTCTGGCTGCCATTGCCTGAAGAGACGCGCGCCGACCGGGTGGCTGCGGCGCTGATGCGCGACGGTGTCTCGGTCTCGACGGCGGAGCCCTTCGCGACCTCTGCGCATGTGCCGCACGCGCTGCGCCTGGCGCTCGGCTCCGTCGGACTGGACAGCCTGCGCAGCGCTCTGCAGGCCGTGCGGCGGGTGGTCGGCGAGCAGTCCTACTGAGTGCGCCCGGGGTCGATCAGTCCACGAGATCGGGATCGCTCGCGATGATGTCGTCCCACAGGGTCTGGAACGACAGCCAGCCGAAAGCCGGTGCCCCGAGGATCGAGGCCAGCCAGCGGGCTTCTTCCGCGGGCCACTGCGTCGGCGTCCCGACGGCTTCGGCCATGAGCTGGCCTTCGCAGCAGCGGTTCATCAGCACGAACCACCAGGCGGCCTCGTCGACCGTCTGCCCGGTGGTGAAGATGCCGTGGCCGCCGTGGATCGCC
>DASXKG010000303.1:0-1542 GCA_036496965.1 Variovorax sp. | reverse complement strand
CAGGTTCACGCCGTGCCTGGCGCACAGCTTGCCGAGGGTGTGCAGCGATCCTTCCCAGTCCCGGCGCGGCTCGTGCGGAAACACGGTCGCGGTTTCGACCAGCTTGCCGGTGGCATCGACCACGGCCACCTTGACGCCGGTGCGGATGCCCGGGTCCAGCCCCATCACCACGCGCGGGCCGGCCGGCGCGGCCAGCAGCAGGTCGCGCAGGTTGTCGGCGAAGACCTTGATGGCCACTTTCTCGGCGTCTTCGCGCAGCCGCGTGAAGAGATCGCGTTCGGTCGACAGCGACAGCTTGACGCGCCAGGTCCAGGCCACGCACTTGCGCAGCAGGTCGTCGGCCGGGCGGCCCGCGTGACGCCAGCCCAGGTGGAGCGCGACCTTGCCTTCGGCGATCGACGGCTGGCCCGGCTCGGGCTCGACCGGCAGTACCAGCTTGGCATCGAGGATTTCCTGCGCGCGGCCGCGGAACACGGCCAGCGCGCGGTGCGAGGGCACGCGGCCGATCGGCTCGGCGTAGTCGAAATAATCGCGGAACTTGGCGACCTCGGCCTGCCGTTCGTCCTTGCCGGCCGTCAGGCTGGACTTGAAGAGACCCTCGGCCCACAGCCATTCGCGCAGGCGCTGCACCAGCGCTGCATCCTCGGCCCAGCGTTCGGACAGAATGTCGCGCACGCCGTCGAGCACCAGCGCCACGCTGGAGAAATCGAGGCCGTCCGCGGCTGGCTTGACGAAGGCAGCGGCTTCATCGGCCGGCGTCAGCGCGGGGTCGGCAAAGAGCCGGTCGGCCAGCGGCTCGAGGCCGGCTTCGCGCGCCATCTGGCCCTTGGTGCGCCGCTTGGGCTTGTAGGGCAGGTAGAGATCCTCCAGCTCCTGCTTGGTGGGCGCGGCCTCGATCGCGGCGCGCAATTCGGGGCCGAGCTTGCCTTGCTCGTCGATGCTCTTCAGGATCGCCGCGCGCCGGTCCTCGAGCTCGCGCAGGTAGGACAGCCGGGCGTCGAGTTCGCGCAACTGGATGTCGTCCAGGCCGTCGGTGGCCTCCTTGCGGTAGCGGGCAATGAACGGGACGGTGGCGCCGCCGTCGAGCAGATCGACCGCGGCTTTCACCTGGTGCTCGCCGACCTTGATTTCGGCGGCGAGCTGGCGAATGATTTTTTGCATGAGAGGTGGAAATCCCTGAAGGGCGGCACCCGCACGGGTTGGCGAAGAAAGCGCGCGAGTTTGCCACAGCGCCGGGGGCAGAATCGGCCGCAATGCGCACAATGAAAAAACTCCTGAGCATTCTCGGCATGGCACTCCTCGTGCCTGTCCTGATGTTCGAGGAGTGGGGCTGGGAGCCGCTCGCGCGCTGCGCGGCCCAAGTGGCGCGGCTGCCGGTGTGGGGCGCCGTCGAGCGACGCATTCGCGCGCTGCCGCCCTGGGCCGCGGTGGCGGCCTTCGGACTGCCGGTACTGATGCTGCTGCCGCTGAAGCTGTTCGGGCTGTTCCTGCTCGGCAGCGGGCATCCGATGAGCGCGCTGGGACTGCTGATGGGCGCCAAGG
>DASXKG010000302.1:0-17802 GCA_036496965.1 Variovorax sp. | reverse complement strand
CCTGTACCGTCCGTGATCACGCTGGCCGTTGATTGCATGGGCGGGGACCACGGGCCGCGCGTCACGCTTGCGGCCTGCAAGGCTTTTCTCGATCGCCATCCGCAGGCGTCGCTGCTGCTGGTCGGCGCCCCCGCCGCGCTGGCCGGCTTCTCGCACCCGCGCGGCACGGTGATCGGCGCCAGCGAAGTGGTCGGCATGGACGATTCCGTAGAAGTCGCCCTGCGCAAGAAGAAGGATTCGTCGATGCGGGTGGCCATCCAGCAGGTGAAGGACGGCACCGCCCAGGCAGCGCTCTCGGCCGGCAACACCGGCGCGCTCATGGCCATCGCCCGTTACCTGCTGAAGACGCTCGACGGCATCGACCGCCCGGCCATCGCGCCGCAGCTGCCCAACAGAAAGGGCGGCGCGACGACGGTGCTGGACCTGGGCGCCAACCTCGACTGCGACGCCGAGGATCTGCTGCAGTTCGCCGTGCTGGGCTCGGCGCTGGTGTCGGCGCTGACCGGCAACGAGTCGCCCAGCGTCGGTTTGCTCAACGTCGGCGAAGAGGCCATCAAAGGTAGCGAAACCATAAAAAAAGCAAGCCAACTGCTTCGAAAAGCGGCTAACTCGCAGGATTTGAACTTCTATGGCAACGTCGAGGGCAACGACATCTTCAAGGGCACGACCGACATCGTGGTCTGCGACGGCTTCGTCGGCAACGTGGCGCTGAAGGCCACCGAGGGCGTCGCATCGATGATCGTCGACTTTCTTCGCATCGAGTATTCCAACGGCATCTTCAGCAAATTTGCCGCCATCGTCTCCTATCCGGTTCTAAAAGCGCTCAAGCGGCGTCTGGACCATCGCCGCTACAACGGCGCGGCGCTGCTCGGCCTGCGCGGGCTGGTGTTCAAGAGCCACGGCTCTGCGGACGAGGTGGCTTTCGGCCATGCCCTCGATCGCGCTTATGATGCCGCTCGCAACAACCTGCTCGACCGCGTGCGAGCCCGCATCGCCCATGCCGCGCCCTTGCTCGCCCGGCAGGATCCGGCGGCGCCGGCCGACGCCACGGCACTCCACGTCTGATGACCCTTTTTTCCCGCATCACAGGCACCGGCAGCTTCCTGCCCCCGCGCCGAGTGACGAACGACGACCTGGCCCGGGACCTTGCCTCCCGCGGCATCGAGACCTCGGACCAATGGATCATCGAGCGCACCGGGATCCGGGCCCGGCACTTCGCCGCGCCCGAGGTCACCAGCAGCGATCTCGGGCTCGAGGCGGCCAGGAGCGCACTGGAATCGGCCGGCCGCAAGGCCGGCGAGATCGACCTGATCATCGTGGCCACCTCCACGCCGGACATGGTGTTCCCGTCGGCGGCCGCCATCCTGCAGCACAAGCTGGGCGTCGCCGGCTGCGCGGCCTTCGACGTGCAGGCGGTCTGCAGCGGCTTCGTCTATGCGTTGACGGTGGCCGACGCCATGATCCGCACCGGCGCCGCCCGTTGCGCGCTGGTGGTCGGCGCAGAGGTCTTCTCCCGCATCCTGGATTTCAGCGACCGCACGACCTGCGTGCTGTTCGGCGACGGCGCCGGCGCCGTGATCCTCGAAGCCAGCCCGGAGCCGGGCATCCTGGCCAGCGACCTGCATGCGGATGGCAAGCATGTCGGCATTCTCTGCGTGCCGGGCCACGTGTCGGGGGGTGCCGTGACCGGCAGGCCGCTGCTGCACATGGACGGCCAGGCGGTGTTCAAGCTCGCCGTACGGGTGCTGGACGAGGCGGCGCGCACCACCTTGAAGAAAGCCGGCAAGACCGAGGCCGACATCGACTGGCTGATTCCCCACCAGGCCAACATCCGCATCATGGAAGGCACGGCCAGGAAGCTCAAGCTGCCGCGTGACAAGCTGATCGTCACCGTCGACGAACACGGCAACACCTCCGCGGCCTCGATCCCGCTGGCGCTGGATGCCGCGGTGCGCTCTGGCAAGGTGAAAAAGGGTGACACCCTGATGCTGGAAGGCGTCGGTGGCGGCTTCACCTGGGGCGCGGTGCTGCTGAACTACTAATACAGTGTCCCGCCCGGGAGGGCGGCGACATTCTGGAGACATCCACCATGAAGTCCTTTGCTTTTGTATTTCCGGGTCAGGGCTCGCAGGCCGTCGGCATGCTCGACGCCTGGGCCGGTCATCCGGCGGTCGCCGAAACCCTGCGCGAAGCCTCGGATGCGCTCGATGAAGACATGGGGCGACTGATCCGCGAGGGCCCCAAGGAGGCGCTCGCGCTGACCACCAACACCCAGCCGGTGATGCTGGTGGCCGGCATCGCCGCCTGGCGCGCCTGGCGCGCCGAGGGCGGCGCCGAACCGTCGGTGGTCGCTGGCCATTCTCTCGGTGAATATTCGGCGCTCGTGGCTTCGGGCGTGCTGACATTGGCGCAGGCTGCGCCGCTGGTGCGCTTCCGGGCCCAGGCCATGCAGCAGGCGGTGCCTGTCGGCGCAGGCGCGATGGCTGCCATCCTCGGCATGGACGCCGCCAAGGTGCGCACCGGCTGCGTGGAGGCGACTGCCAGCTTCGGTGCGGGCAGCACCGAGGTGGTGGAGGCGGTCAATTTCAACGATCCGATGCAGACCGTGATCGCCGGCAGCAAGGCCGCGGTCGAGAAGGCCTGCGAACTGCTCAAGGCGGGCGGCGCCAAGCGGGCGCTGCCGTTGCCGGTTTCCGCGCCATTCCATTCCAGCCTGATGAAGCCTGCGGCGATCGCGCTGCGCGAGCGGCTGGCCTCGCTGGCCCTGGCGGCGCCGCGCATTCCGGTGCTCAACAACGTCGACGTCGCTGTCGAAACCGATCCGGAGCGCATCCGCGACGCCCTGGTGCGCCAGGCCGCGGGCCCGGTGCGCTGGGTCGAAACCGTGCAGGCGCTGCAAGCGCGCGGCATCGCCGCCGTGGTCGAATGCGGCCCGGGCCGGGTGCTCGCCGGCACGGCCAAGCGCATCGCGCCCGAATTGACTGCGCTGTCCGTCTACGACCCGGCGACGCTCGCCGAAACCCGAAATTCGCTCGCCGACTGAGCGCCAGGCCCCGAGGTTCCTTCCATGAGCACTCCCAAATTCGAAGGCCAGGTTGCGCTGGTCACGGGCGCCAGCCGAGGCATCGGCGCCGCCATTGCGCTCGAACTGGCCCAGCGCGGGCTGAGGGTGATCGGCACCGGCACCACCGACGACGGCGCCGCGAAGATCACGGCCGCCTTGAGCGCCCACGGCGGCAGCGGCTGCGCATTGGATGTGAACGACGGCCCGGCCCTCGAAGCGCTGGTCGACGAGATCGTCAAGGTCTACGGCGCGCTGCACGTGCTGGTCAACAACGCCGGCATCACCCGCGACACCCTGGCCATGCGGCTGAAGGATGCCGACTGGGACGCGGTGCTCGACACCAACCTGAAGGCGGTGTTCCGCCTCTCGCGGGCGGTGATCCGGCCGATGATGAAGCAGCGCTACGGCCGCATCATCAGCATCACCAGCGTGGTCGGCGCCGCCGGCAATGCCGGCCAGGCCAACTATGCGGCTGCGAAAGCCGGCGTCGCCGGCATGACGCGGGCGCTGGCGCGCGAGCTCGGAAGCCGCAGCATCACCGTCAACTGCGTGGCGCCCGGTTTCATCGAGACCGACATGACGGCCAGCCTGCCCGAAGCCCAGCAGCAGGCGCTGCTGGCGCAGATTCCGCTCGGCCACCTGGGCAAGCCCGCCGACATCGCGCACGCGGTGGCCTACCTGGCCTCGCCGCAGGCTGCCTACATCACGGGGCAGGAACTGCACGTCAACGGCGGGATGCACATGTAGTCGCAGGCGACGCCCCCGGCGCCCGACATTTCACCCCATGGCCGCGCGGCAGATGCCACAATGCGGCCGGCTAAAATCCACCGATTACCTACAACCCACAGAGGGAACCAAATGAGCGATATCGAAGCACGTGTCAAGAAAATCATTGCCGAACAACTCGGCGTTGAAGAGTCCCAGGTCACCAATGAAAAGGCCTTCGTCGCCGACCTCGGCGCGGACTCGCTCGACACGGTCGAACTCGTGATGGCACTCGAAGACGAATTCGGCATCGAGATCCCCGACGAAGACGCCGAAAAGATCACCACGGTGCAAAACGCCGTGGATTACGCCACCAAGAATCAAAAGGCCTGATCGGCCACGCCGGGCTCCGCTCGCCGATCCGCAGCTTTCCTGCTTGCGCGTTCTGCACAGCGGCCTCGGCCCCCAGAAAGGTTTGCCGGCATGACCCAACGCCGCGTCGTCGTGACCGGACTCGGTTGCCTCGCTCCTGTCGGAAATACCGTCGCCGAATCCTGGACCAACCTGTTGGCCGGAAAGTCGGGCATCGACACGATCACCAAGTTCGATGTGAGCGCCTTCTCCTGCAGGTTCGCAGGTGAAGTGAAGGGTTTCGACATCAAGGACTACATCCCCGAGAAGGAAGCGCGCCACATGGACCGCTTCATCCACCTCGGGCTCGCCGCCGCGATCCAGGCGGTGAAAGACAGCGGCCTGCCCACCGGCGACGCCCTGTCCGAGGAAGAAGCCTCGCGCATCGGCTGCAACATCGGCTCGGGCATCGGCGGCCTGCCGCTGATCGAGGACACCCACGCCGAGCTGGTGGCCCGCGGCCCGCGCCGGGTCTCGCCCTTCTTCGTGCCGGCGTCGATCATCAACATGATCTCCGGCCATGTCTCGATCAAGTACGGCTTCAAGGGCCCCAACATCGCCGTCGTCACCGCCTGCACCACCGGCCTGCATGCCATCGGCACGTCCGCGCGCATGATCGAATACGGGGATGCCGATGTGATGATCGCCGGGGGCGCCGAATCCACCGTGTCGCCGCTCGGCCTCGGCGGTTTCTGCGCTGCGCGCGCGGTGTCGACGCGCAACGATGACCCGAAGACAGCCTCCCGTCCCTGGGACAAGGACCGCGACGGCTTCGTGCTCGGCGAAGGCGCCGGCGTGCTGGTGCTCGAGGAATACGAGCGCGCCAAGGCCCGCGGCGCGAAGATCTACGCGGAAGTCACCGGCTTCGGGATGAGCGGCGATGCCTTCCACATGACCGCGCCCAATGTGGACGGCCCGCGCCGTTCGATGCAGATGGCCCTGGCCAATGCCCGCATCAACCCCGACCAGGTGCAGTACGTCAATGCCCATGGCACCTCGACGCCGCTCGGCGACCTGAACGAGACCAACGCGATCAAGAACGCCTTCGGTGACCATGCGCGCCGACTGGTGGTGAATTCGACCAAGTCGATGACCGGCCACCTGCTGGGCGGCGCCGGCGGCATCGAATCGGTGTTCACCGTGCTCGCCGTCCATCACCAGAAGAGCCCGCCGACGATCAACATCTTCAACCAGGATCCGGAGTGCGATCTCGATTACTGCGCCAACGAGGCGCGCGATCTCAAGATCGACATCGCGGTCAAGAACAACTTCGGCTTCGGCGGCACCAACGGCACGCTGGTGTTCAAGCGCGTTTGATTCTTCCCGAGCCATGCACAGCGCGCCGTCGGTGAACTACCCGGTGGGTCGTTCGCGCGGTGCCGGGCGGCTGCTCGGGCTGGTCTGGGCCTTCGGCGCCGCTGGCCTGCTGGTGGCTTGCCTGCAGGCCGGCAGCCTCGGCTGGCGGCACGGGCTGCTGGGCTTCGCCGTGCTGTTCGCAGGCGCGGCGGCATCGGTGGGCCTGCGGCGCTGCACCGAGCCGGCCGATCTGGGTTTCGACGGCCGGCGCTGGTCGATCTCCGGGCGCGGCCCGCTGCGCTCGGCCAAGGCCCGGGTGGCGCTCGACCTGCAATCCCTGCTCCTCGTTCGTCTGGACGAATCCGACCGGCGCCGCTGGATCTGGCTCGACCGGCGGCTGGCGCCGGCGCGCTGGCCCGACGTGCGGCGAGCGATGCATTCGCGCGCGGCCGCGGTGCATGATCCGCGTTCATGACAGCAGCGCCTCCTCCCGTCCCACCGGATGCCGCCTCCCCGCCAGCGCCTGACGCGCTGCAGGGCGCGGCGCGGCCGGGCGAGGTCGATTTTCAGCTTGTCCAGCGCACGCTTTCGGGCGACCCGAAGGCCTTCGAATTGCTGGTGATGAAATACCAGCGCCGGATCGAGCGCCTCATCGGGCGCATGGTGCGCGATGTCAACCTGGTCGAGGACATCGCCCAGGAGACCTTCATCCGCGCCTACCGCGCCCTGCACCAGTTCCGCGGTGAGGCGCAGTTCTACACCTGGCTCTACCGCATTGCCGTCAACACGGCCAAGAAGGCCCTGGTCGACATGAAGCGCGACCCGACGGTGACGGAGAGCGCCCTGCGTTCGTCTTCTGACGACGAGGATGAAACTTACCGCCCCGGAAACGAACCAATCAGCGACGAGACCCCCGAATCCGTATTGGCAGCCAAGGAGATAGCCGCGGCCGTCGAAGCTGCCATGGAAGCATTGCCCGCCGAACTGCGGCAGGCCGTGACGCTGCGCGAGATCGAGGGCTTGAGCTACGAAGAGGTCGCCGAGGTCATGAATTGTCCTATCGGCACGGTACGGTCGCGGATCTTCCGCGCCCGTGAAGCCATTTCGGCCAGGGTCAAGCCCTTGCTGGACAGCCAGTCCGGCAAGCGTTGGTAAGCAGGTGAACGACATGAACGAGACACACACAGTCACAGTGCGAGAGCAGATTTCCGCGCTCGCCGACGGCCAGTTGCGGGGCGAGGCTCTCGTCCGGGTGATCGACCAGATCGGGGGCAGCCCCGAGCTGCGCGCCACCTGGCGGGCCTACCACCTGGTGGGCGATGTGCTGCGTTCCGGTGGCCATGCCGTGTGCAGCGAGCCTTCCGTCTTCCTTTCGCGGCTGCAGGGCCGCCTGGCCGCCGAACCGGCACATGCGCCGCTCGGCCGCGACGACAGTCGGCCGGCGCCGGTGCCCGTCGAGCGGATCGAGGCAGCCAACGAGCCGGTGTTTCGCTGGAAGCTCGTGGCCGGGGTTGCTTCGCTGGCTGCCGTGGCCGCCATCGGATGGAACTGGGTGGGCGCCCCGGACGCGCGGCAGGCCGGCGCCCAACTGGCGCTGCAGCAGCAGAGCGCGCCTGCGGTCGTTGTCGCCGCGCAGCAGGCGCCCGCGAACGCCATGGCGCCCACGCCCACGCCGGCGACCCAGGTGGCTGGCACCTTGACACCGACCCGCGTCCTGGTCGGCAGCGGCAACCCGCAGGTCATGTTGCGCGATCCGAGGCTGGACCAGTTGCTCGAGGCCCATCAGCAGGCCGGCGGCGCTTCGCAGATGCCGTCGGGCTTCCAGCGCAATGCCACCTTCGAGCGCCCCTCGCGCTGAACCGCTCGCCCTGATGCCGCAATGACTGTTTCGATGCCGATCTCCGCGCGCGGAATCCTGGTGATGGTGATGATGATGTGCCTGGCGCAGATGGCGCCGGCGCATCGCAGCAGCCCTGTGCCGTACTTGAAGAATCCATCCGGGGCCGGCGGTGACGCCCCGACGCTGAGCGTGGTCGAATGGCTTCAGCGAATGCACCTGGCGTCTCGGCAGCGCAGCTACATTGGCACCTTCGTGGTTTCGTCGTCCGGCGGCAATCTCTCGAGCGCGCGCATCTGGCACGTCTCGGAAGGCGACCTGCAGATGGAGCGCATCGAAGCGCTGTCCGGCGCGCCGCGTTCGACCTTCCGGCGCAACGACCATGTCGTCACCTTCCTGCCGCAGCTCAAGCTCGTCAAGGTCGAGAATCGCGAGAACCTGGAACTGTTCCCGAACCTGCTCGGCGCAGCCGATTCGTCGATCGACGAGTTCTACGGCGTGCGCGTGATCGGCAAGGATCGCGTGGCCGGCTTCGACACCGACGTGGTGGAGCTCGAGCCGCATGACGCGCTGCGCTTCGGCTACCGCGTCTGGAGCGAGCGGCGCTCGGGACTGGTGGTGAAGCTGCAGACCCTGGACGGCGACGGCAAGGTGATCGAGCAGTCGGCTTTCTCGGAGCTCGAGCTCGATGCGCCGGTCAAGGTGCACGCGCTGGTGCAGAAGATGGACAGCACGGCGGGCTATCGCGTGGAGAAATCCGAACTCGAACACACCACGGCCCAGCGCGAAGGCTGGTCGCTGAAGGCCCCGGTGCCCGGGTTCAGGCCGGTCAGCTCGCTGCGTCGTCCGATGGACGGCCAGGCCGAGGGGCATGCCATGCAATGGACCTTCTCGGATGGCCTTGCCTCGGTGTCGCTCTTCCTCGAGCCGTACGATGCGAATCGAAAGCCGCGCGAAGTGCTGCTGGCGCTCGGCGCCACCTACACGCTCACGCGGCGGATCACCGACAAGAATGGCGTGGACTGGTGGCTCACCGCGGTGGGCGAGGTGCCTGCGCAGACGCTGGACGCCTTCGCGCAGAGCCTGGTCCGCACGAATTGAATCAACCAAGGAAACCGATGATGTTCAAGATCCAGGGGAGCATGGTCCGCACCTCCCTGATGGCCTGCGCATTCGCCATGGCTTCGGCCACCGCCCTGTTGCCCGCGATGCCGGTGCACGCACAGGTGCGCACACTGCCCGACTTCACCGACCTGGTCGACCAGGTCGGCCCGTCGGTGGTCAACATCCGCACCATCGAGAAGGTCGTGCCCGGCCAGAACGGCGATCCGGACGCGGAAATGCAGGACTTCTTCCGCCGCTTCTTCGGCCAGCCGATGCCCGGCGTGCCGCGCCAGGGTCCCCGTCCGAACCGGCCGCAGACCCCGCTGCCGGACGAGGAGCGGCCGCGTGGCGTGGGTTCCGGATTCATCCTGTCCTCGGACGGCTATGTCATGACCAACGCGCATGTCGTCGATGACGCGTCCGAGGTCATGGTCACGCTGCCCGACAAGCGCGAGTTCAAGGCCAAGATCATCGGCGCCGATAAGCGCACCGACGTCGCGGTGGTGAAGATCGATGCCACCGGACTGCCCGCGGTCAAGATGGGCGACGTATCCAAGCTGCGGGTCGGCGAGTGGGTGATGGCCATCGGTTCGCCCTTTGGCCTGGAGAACACCGTGACGGCCGGCATCGTGAGCGCCAAGCAGCGCGACACCGGCGACTACCTGCCCTTCATCCAGACCGACGTGGCGATCAATCCCGGCAATTCGGGCGGCCCGCTGATCAACATGCGCGGCGAGGTGGTCGGCATCAACAGCCAGATCTATTCGCGTTCCGGCGGCTTCATGGGCATCTCGTTCTCGATCCCGATCGACGAGGCGACGCGCGTCAGCGACCAGTTGCGCCTGTCGGGCCGCGTCTCGCGCGGACGCATCGGCGTGCAGATCGACCAGGTCACGAAAGACGTGGCGGAATCGATTGGCCTGGGCAAGGCGCAAGGAGCGCTGGTACGCGGTGTCGAGTCCGGTTCGCCGGGCGACAAGGCGGGCATCGAGCCGGGCGACATCATCACCAAGTTCGATGGCAAGGCGATCGACAAGCCGAGCGATCTGCCGCGCCTGGTCGGCAATACCAAGCCGGGCACCAGGAGTTCGGTCACGGTGTTCCGCCGCGGCAGCCTGCGCGACATCACGGTGACGGTGGCAGAGATCGAGCCGGACAAGCCGGCCAAGCTTGCCGCCGACCGCGACGAGCAACCGGCCAAGGCGCCGCTTTCGGCGGCTGCGCAATCGATGGGCCTGGCGCTCAGCGATCTCACCGACGCCCAGAAGAAAGAGCTGAAGCTCAAAGGCGGCGTGAAGATCGATGCCGCCACCGACGCCGCCGCGCGTGCCGGCCTGCGTGAAGGCGATGTGGTCCTGGCGGTCAGCAACATCGAGGTTGCCAACGTCAAGGAGTTCGATGCGGCACTGGCCAAGACCGACAAGAGCAAGCCCGTCAGCCTGTTGTTCCGCCGGGGCGACTGGGCCCAGTACACCTTGATCCGCCGGGCAGGCTGAAGCGCAGCAAGTCGTCAAGTGGCCCCACCCGGCAGTCGGGTTTGGCGGCCATTTGGGGGCCCGCTGTAGCGCGCCGACCGCACTGCCGAAAAAAAATTTCGATCCCCGAGGCGGGCCAAATTGGTTTGCGCTCACTAACTTATTTGGTCCCTAACGATGGTTTTCGGTAGAATAGGGGTGCTCGGGCCAGTACTCGCCGCATAAGGCAGCCGTGGTCGTTCACGATACGAGAAAGCCGCGGCCCGTCCACCGGCGCTCCACAGTTCGCCCACAAGTTGTTAAGCGATTACTCCACCGATCCTGTTGATAAGCTGTTTATAAGTCCCATGTTGTGGACCTGCAACGACCCCTCCCGTGCCCTGGCCCGGCTGTACGCGCCCCCCTTTTTGCCTACAATGAAGTTCCAACTACTGCAGTTGCCATTGCTTGTTGGTTCAGGGCGCGTCTCTTGTGGACGCGCCCTTTTTTCTTGCCTGTCGCCTTCTGCGCACGAGCCAATTCAAGTACTTAAGCGTTCCCGTTGATGAATCACATCAGAAATTTTTCGATCATTGCGCACATCGATCATGGCAAGTCGACGTTGGCCGATCGCTTGATTCAGCGCTGCGGCGGTCTCGCTGAACGCGAGATGGAAGCGCAGGTCCTCGACTCGATGGACATCGAGAAGGAGCGTGGGATAACCATCAAGGCACAGACCGCTGCGCTGCACTACAAGGCACAGGATGGCCAGGTCTACAACCTCAATCTGATCGACACGCCGGGCCATGTCGACTTCTCGTACGAAGTGAGTCGATCGCTGTCCGCGTGCGAAGGCGCATTGCTCGTCGTCGATGCGAGCCAGGGCGTCGAAGCGCAGACGGTGGCCAACTGCTACACCGCGCTCGACCTCGGCGTGGAGGTGGTGCCGGTACTCAACAAGATGGATCTGCCGAACGCGGACCCCGACAACGCGCGCACCGAGATCGAAGACGTGATCGGCATCGATGCCACCGATGCGATCCCGTGCTCGGCAAAGACCGGCATGGGCATCGACGAGATTCTCGAAGCCATCGTCGCGAAGGTGCCGGCACCGCGCGGCAATCCGGATGCGGCGCTGCGCGCGATGATCGTCGACAGCTGGTTCGATCCGTATGTCGGCGTCGTGATGCTGGTGCGCGTGGTCGATGGCCGGCTCGCCAAGGGCGAGCGGATCAAGATGATGGCCTCGGGCGCGACCTACGATGCCGACAGCCTCGGGGTCTTCACGCCGGCGACGGAAGTGCGCCAGTCGCTCGAAGCCGGCGAGGTGGGCTTCATCATCGCCGGCATCAAGGAACTGCAGGCCGCCAAGGTGGGCGACACGGTGACCTTGATCAAGCCCGGCACCGGCGGCGCGGCGGCAACGGCCACGCAAGCGCTGCCTGGATTCAAGGAAATCCAGCCGCAGGTCTTCGCCGGGCTCTATCCGACTGAGGCGAGCGAGTACGACTCGCTGCGCGATGCGCTCGAAAAACTCAAGCTCAACGATTCTTCGCTGCGCTACGAGCCCGAGGTGAGCCAGGCGCTGGGCTTCGGATTCCGCTGCGGCTTCCTCGGCCTCTTGCACATGGAGATCGTGCAGGAGCGGCTGGAGCGCGAGTTCGACCAGGACCTCATCACGACCGCGCCCAGCGTGGTCTACCAGGTCATGAAGAACGACGGCGAGGTGATCATGGTGGAGAACCCGTCGAAGATGCCCGACGTCGGCAGGATGGCCGAGATCCGCGAGCCGATCGTCACCGTGCACCTCTACATGCCGCAGGAATACGTCGGCGCCGTCATGACGCTGGCCAACCAGAAGCGCGGCGTGCAGATGAACATGGCCTACCACGGCCGGCAGGTGATGCTGACCTACGAGATGCCGCTCGGCGAAATCGTGCTGGATTTCTTCGACAAGCTGAAGTCGGTCAGCCGCGGCTATGCCTCGATGGACTACGAGTTCAAGGAATACCGCGCCTCCGATGTGGTGAAGGTCGACATCCTGCTGAACGGCGAGAAGGTCGACGCGCTGTCGATCATCGTGCATCGCAGCCAGAGCCAGTACCGCGGCCGGGCGGTGGTCTCGAAGATGCGCGAGATCATTTCGCGCCAGATGTTCGACGTCGCGATCCAGGCGGCGATCGGCGCCAACATCATTGCGCGTGAGACAATCAAGGCGCTGCGCAAGAACGTCCTCGCCAAGTGTTACGGCGGCGACATCACCCGCAAGAAGAAACTGCTCGAGAAGCAGAAGGCGGGCAAAAAAAGAATGAAGCAGATCGGCTCGGTCGAGGTCCCGCAAGAGGCCTTCCTGGCGATCCTGCAAGTAGAAGATTAACAATGGCATTTCTCACTTCAATCATCCTGGCGGCCTTCGTCGGATACATCGGCGCCTGGTATTTCGGCGCGGTCGAAGGCAATTTCGCGCTGCTGCTTTTCCTGGCCACGGTAGTCACCGGCATCTATTGGCTGGCGGAGCGCTTCTATTTCCTGCCCAAGCGCAGGCGCACCGCCGAGGCGCTGGACGCTTCGCTGGCCAAGCGCCGCGAGGAGCTCTCGCGCCAGGGCATCACCCAGGTCGACACCGTCGACACCAAGGCACGCGAGCGGCTGGTCATGCAGCCTTGGTGGCTCGACTGGACGGCCGGCCTGTTCCCGGTGATCCTGGTCGTGTTCCTGCTGCGCTCGTTCCTGTTCGAGCCCTTCAAGATTCCATCCGGCTCGATGATGCCGACGCTGCTCACCGGTGACCTGATCCTGGTGAACAAGTTCGTCTACGGCTTGCGGCTACCGGTGATCAACACCAAGATCACCGAGGGCCGCCCGCCGGCGCGCGGGGACGTGATGGTGTTCCGCTATCCGCCCAAGCCGAGCATGGACTACATCAAGCGCGTGGTCGGCGTGCCGGGCGACGAGGTGTCCTACCTCAACAAGAAGCTGACCATCAATGGCCAGCCGGTGCCCAAGGAAGAAGTGCCGGACTATTTCGACGAAGAGACGATGCGCTACCTCAAGCAATACCGCGAGAACCTGGGCGGCAAGGAGCACCTGCTGCTCAATGACGACACCCGCCGCGCGGGCCTCTCGGAAGCCGAGATCATGCCGTTCCCGAACCAGGAAAATTGTCGTTACAGTGTTGAAGGCGTGGTGTGCAAGGTGCCGCCGGGTCAGTATTTCATGATGGGTGACAACCGCGACAATTCGCTCGATTCGCGCTATTGGGGATTCGTTCCAGACCAGAACATCGTCGGCAAGGCTTTCCTGGTGTGGATGAATTTCGGCAATCTCAAGCGCATCGGCACATTCCAATAAGTATTCGGTATTCAATCTGAGGGGCAGCGTGCATGAGAGCAAGGAAGTCTAGGAAACAACAGCGTGGCATCTCCTTCATCGGCCTGCTGTTCGTGGCCATCGTGGTGGCTTGCGTCGGCGTCGTCGTGGCGCAGGTCATTCCGACATTGATCGAGTACCAGGCCATCACCAAGGCGGCGAACAAGGCCAAGGAGGGCACCACGGTGCCCGAGGTGCGGGCGATCTTCGACCGGGCCCAGGCGATCGACGACTTCCAGTCGGTCAGCGGCAAGGACCTCGACGTGCGCAAGGACGGCGAGAAAGTGGTCGTCTCGTTCGCCTACGAGCGCGAAATCCATCTCTTCGGCCCGGCCTACCTGACGCTGAAGTACCAGGGGCAGTCGCAATAGACCGCGCCGTGGCCGACGGCCCTCTCGCTGCTCTCCAGGGGCGCCTCCAGCATTCGTTTGCCGACCCGCGCTTGCTGCAGCAGGCGCTGACGCATCGCAGCTTCTCGGCCGACCACAACGAGCGGCTCGAATTCCTCGGCGATTCGGTGCTGAGCCTCGCCGTTTCCCACCTGCTCTACGCGCGCCTGCCGGACCTGCCGGAGGGCGATCTCTCGCGCGTGCGCGCCAACCTGGTCAAGCAGGACACGCTGCATCGGCTGGCGCTCAAGCTGGCGCTGTCGCCGCTGCTGCGCCTGGGCGAGGGCGAGGCCCGCTCCGGCGGCCCCGGCCGGCCTTCGATCCTGGCCGATGCGCTCGAGGCGCTGATCGGCGCGGTCTACCTCGACGCCGGCTATGGCCCCGCACAGGCGCTGGTGCACCGGCTCTACGAGGCGATAGCAATCACTCCGCGCATGGAGGCTGCAGCCAAGGACCCGAAGACCGAATTGCAGGAATGGCTGCAGGGTCAGAAAATGAAGCTGCCGCTGTATCGCGTCGTCGGCACGCTGGGCGCGGCCCACAAGCAGACTTTCGATGTCGAATGCGAAGTGCCCGACCTGGGGCTCGCCGAGCGCGGCATCGGCGGCTCGCGCCGCGCCGGTGAGCAGGCCGCCGCGGCGGCCATGTTGATCCGGCTCAAGACGCGAGGCGCCAAGGCATCCCCATGAACGACACCCATCCATCCCCTCCCTCCATTCCTGAAGAGGGCGCCGAGGGCGCCCGGCGCTGCGGCCTGGTGGCCATCGTGGGCAAGCCCAACGTCGGCAAGTCGACGCTGCTGAATGCCCTGGTGGGCCAGAAGATCAGCATCACCTCGCGCAAGGCCCAGACCACGCGGCATCGCATCACCGGCATGCGCACGCGGGGCGCGACGCAGTTCGTCTTCGTCGACACGCCCGGTTTCCAGACGCTGCACGCCAATGCGCTGAACCGCTCGCTGAACAAGACGGTGGTGGGCGCGGTGTCGGACGTGGACCTGATCCTGTTCGTGGTCGAGGCCGGCAGCTTCACGCCGGCCGACGAGAAGGTGCTGAAGCTGCTGGGCGGCGGCATTCCCACCCTGCTGATCGCCAACAAGCTCGACAACGTGCACCGGCGCGGCGACATCGCGCCCTGGCTTGCGGCCATGCAGCAGAAACACGCCTTCGCCGAATTCGTGCCGATGTCGGCCAAGAACGCCAAGGACATCGAGCGCCTGTTCGGCATCTGCGAGAAATACTTGCCGCAGCAGGCCTGGTGGTACGCCGCGGACGAGCTCACCGATCGCAGCGAGCAGTTCCTGGCCAGCGAAATGGTGCGCGAGAAGCTGTTCCGCCTGACCGGCGACGAGCTGCCCTACACCTCGACCGTGGTGATCGACAAGTTCGAGGAACAGCCGCCGGCGCGCAAGGGCCAGAAGCGCCTGCTGAAGATCGCCGCCACCATCGTCGTCGAGCGCGACGGACACAAGGCGATGGTGATCGGCGACAAGGGCGATCGCATCAAGCGCATCGGCACCGAGACCCGCCAGGAACTCGAGAAGCTGATGGATGCCAAGGTGTTCATCGAGCTCTGGGTCAAGGTGCGATCGGGCTGGGCCGACGACGAAGCCCGGGTCCGTTCCTTCGGATATGAATAGGCTCGCCCCCCAGCCTCGCTCACTTCGTGTAGCTCTGACACCCCCCTGCCGGGGGGCAATCCCAGCGGCCCGGCAAAGCCGGTTCCGCGGGATTTCTGGCCTCGGCCGGCCCGGCAACGAATGTTGCGGGCTCTGCGACACCGCGGTGGATCGCTGAATGGCCGTCCCTCGCGTCTCGCATGAACCGGCTTTCGTGCTCCACCGCTACGACTGGAGCGAGTCGAGCCTGATCCTGGAGATCTTCACGCGCCATCACGGCCGCATCGCGCTGGTGGCCAAGGGGGCCAAGCGGCCGAGTTCGAATTTCCGTCCCGTGCTGCTGCCGCTGCAGCCCTTGCAGCTCAATTTCAGCGGCGAGGCGGAGATCCGCACGCTCAAGGGCGCCGAATGGATGGGCGGCCACGTGATGCCGACCGGCGAGGCGTTGCTTTCGGGCTACTACGTCAACGAACTGCTGCTGCGCCTGCTGGCGCGCGACGATCCGCACGAGGCGCTGTTCGATGCCTACGCGGCCGTGGTCCAGGTGCTGGCCGGCGACCATGGGGGTGCGCAGGCGGCGACCCAGTCGGCGGCGCTGCGCGCCTTCGAGCTGTTGACCCTGCGCGAGGTCGGCCTGCTGCCTTCGCTCGATATGCAGACGCTGACACTGGAGCCGCTGGCGCCCGCCGCCCGTTATGCCCTGGTGCCCGAGGCCGGGCTGCGCCAGGCTGTCGACGAAGAGCCGGCGCTGGAGGGCGCGCAATGGCTGGCGCTGCAGGCCGCGCTCGACGATCCGGCGCCGTTCTCGGCCCTGCTGCGGGTCTGCGCGGGCGCGGGCGGCGCATTGCGCGCCCAATTGCGCGTGCTGCTCAACTACCATTGCGGCGTTGCAACGCTGCGTACGCGGCAGATGATGCGGGACCTGCAAGCCT
Source organism: Variovorax sp. (assembly GCA_036496965.1). GTDB lineage: Bacteria > Pseudomonadota > Gammaproteobacteria > Burkholderiales > Burkholderiaceae_C > Variovorax. The sequence goes on along the minus strand of DASXKG010000302.1, from coordinate 1,623 downwards.
TATGAGTACCAAGAATTCCACCGTGCTCTCGGTCAACCTGAACAAGGTCGCGCTGGTGCGCAATACGCGCTCGCTGGGCATTCCGAGCGTGCTCTTTGCGGCTGCGCTCTGCCTGGACGCGGGTGCCCATGGCATCACGGTGCACCCACGACCCGACCAGCGCCACATCCGCCCGCAGGACGTGCACGATCTGGCCGGGCTGCTGCGCAAGGACTGGCCCGCTGCCGAGTTCAACATCGAAGGCAATCCATTCCACAACCTGATGGAATTCGTGCGCGAGCTGCGTCCGCACCAGGCCACCTTCGTACCCGACAGCAAGACCCAGGCCACCAGCGACCACGGGTGGAGCTTCCCGGCCGATGCCGAGCGCCTGCGGCCGCTGATTGCCGAAGCGCGCGCGCTGGGCGTGCGGGTGAGCCTGTTCATGGACCCGGAGCCCGAGATGATGGCCGCCGCCAAGGCCGTGGATGCGGACCGCGTGGAGCTCTACACCGAGGGCTATGCCGCATCGCGCGGCACTTCGCGCGCCGATTCGGTGCTGCAGCTCTACGTCGAGGCTGCGCGCGCGGCGCGCAAGGCCGGACTCGAAGTCAATGCCGGCCATGACCTGAGCCGCGACAACCTCGCTGAGTTCCTGCGTGCGGTGCGCGAGGTGCGAGAGGTCTCCATCGGCCATGCCTTCGTCGCCGACGCACTGGAGCTCGGCTATAGCGCCGCGACGCGCGAGTACCTGCGCTGCATCGACGAGGCGGCGTGATCTACGGCATCGGCACCGACATCTGCGACGTCCGGCGGATCGCCGCGACACTCGAGCGCCAGGGCGAGCGTTTCGCCCGCAAGGTCCTGTGCGATGCGGAGTTCGCGGTCTGGCAGGCGCGCAGCGCGCGCTGGCCACACCGCGGGCTGCGCTATCTCGCCACCCGCTTTTCCGCCAAGGAAGCCTTCAGCAAGGCCATCGGCCTCGGGATGCGCATGCCGATGAGCTGGCGTCTGTGCGAGATCGCCAACCAGAAAAGCGGCAAGCCGGTGATCGTGCTGCACGGCGTGCTCCAGACATGGTTCGAGTCCGAAGGCCTGAGCGCCCACGTGAGCGTGACCGACGAAACCGACTACGCGGCGAGCTTCGTCGTGGTAGAACGCCAGCCCAAATGACGCAAGCCGCCACCCACGCTCCCCTGGTCATCGACGTGGGCGGCAGCGCCTTGAACGCGGCCGATCGGCGCCGCCTTGCCGATCCGCTGGTGGGCGGCGTGGTCCATTTCGCGCGCAACTGGCAAGACCGGGCGCAAATGAGTGCGCTCAACGCCGAGATCAAGGCGCTGCGGCCCGACATCCTGATCTGCGTCGACCACGAGGGCGGCCGCGTCCAGCGTTTCCGGACCGACGGCTTCACGCGGCTGCCGCCGATGCGCTCGCTGGGCCAGCTGTGGCTGAGCGAGCCGTTGCGCGCCACGCAGGTCGCGGCGGCCTGTGGGCAGGTGCTGGCCGCGGAGCTGCGCGCCTGCGGCGTGGACTTCAGCTTCGCCCCGGTGCTCGACCTGGACCACGGCGCGAGCAGCGTGATCGGCGAGCGCAGCTTCCATCGCGATCCGCGCGTCGTGGCGCTGCTGGCGCGCAGCCTGA
>DASXKG010000301.1:0-12047 GCA_036496965.1 Variovorax sp. | reverse complement strand
GCGGACCGGTGACCGCCAGCACGCTCGGATGCATCTGTCGCACCAGGTTGCCGCCGGCTTCGCCGGTTTTCGCGCCCAGGCAGCCGGTGACGATGACGCGGCCGTTCCCGGCCAGCGCCTCGCCGATGGTGTCCAGGCTCTCCCTGACCGCATCGTCGATGAAGCCGCAGGTGTTGACGATCACCAGGTCGGCACCTTCGAAGGTCTTGGAGGTCTGGTAGCCCTCGGCGCTCAACTGGGTCAGGATCAGCTCGGAATCGGTCAGGGCCTTGGGGCAGCCCAGGCTCACGAAGCCTACTTTGGGCGGCGCAGGCGCGGCAATTCGTTCAGGGGTGGCAACTTCGGTCATAGGCCGCTATTGTCCCCGTGATCGGCCGCCGGGGCCGGATCAGGGGCGTTTCAGGCCGAAGGCGCCCAGAACCTGCTCGGTGTTTTTCTGCATCTGCTCCTGCATCTGCAGGAAGACGTTCTTCGACTGTTCGACATAGTTGCCCATCAGGCCCTGCAGCATCGGCGACTGCAGGGTCATGAATTTGGACCACAACTCGGGCGTCAGCCCCTCGGCCTTTTCGCCCAACTGGGCCTGCACCTCCGACATGGCCTGGATGTTCTTTTCGAGGTAGGGCCCCATGTAGCTTTGCATCGCCTGGCCGTAGAAGCGAATGATGCTGGCGAGCACCTGCTCGCTGAACATCGGTGCGCCTCCGGCCTCTTCTTCAAGGATGACCTGCAGCAGGATGCTGCGGGTGAGGTCGTCGCCGGTCTTGGCGTCGCGCACCACGAACGAGGCCTTGTTCATGACCAATTGCTTGACCTCGGCCAACGTGATGTAGCTGGAGGTTTCCGTGTCGTAGAGCCTTCGGTTTGGATACTTTTTGATCACCCGCTGGGCCGGCTTGGCACCGGACTTCTTGCTCTGCACTAGGAACTCCTTGTAGGTTTCGCACGATCACGCGCGAACGATTCTAGGGAGCGGCTTTGTAACATCGCGCCAAGGTTTACCCTGCCCGCGGCTGCGGGGCGACATTCAGTCCAGCGAGGTCGCGTACTCGGCGCCGCACACCTTGCAGCCGCCGGTCTCCGGGCGCTCGCTGGTGGCTTCCCGGTATTGGAGCGGGCTCTTGATGCCGTTGAAGACCCAGCACCGGGGGCAATGCTCCTGCCCGGCGAGCGGCAGATAGCCCCGGGCGCGCTGCTCGGCCCGCTCCCGCGTGACCGGGACGCCCTGACGCACCGTGCGCCCGACATCCTCGGCGGCCATGGTGCCGGCGCGGCCGTTGGCCCTGTCGTTGAGGCCATAGACCACGCGGGCGAACTCCAGCGGCGCCTGGCGCACCAGCGCGGCGATGCGCAGCTCTTCCAGCGAGGGATCGATCTCGGCCGAGGGCGTGGTCATTGCTTCTCTAAATCGGCATGGGGTTCGGAAAGGTCAAGTTACCACAACTGAAAGTTCCGACACCAGCTACCGAATGCCATAGTTCCTCCAACCGAGTGATTTCCAGGTCCGGAAGAGTCGCTGCACGGAAGCGGACGGATCGTACAGACGGCTGCCCCGTTCATCCTCAGAATCCGGTCTGCTGTCACGCAAACGCCGGACCCGGCGGCGCCGAGCCTCTTTCGTCCTCGCCGGGTCCCCGGGTTCTCCCTCTGCGTCCCCACGTCAATACCCGCCGTCGATCAGCTGCGCGCGCCGCAGGCCGGGCGATGTTACTTTCGCACCTGGACCAGGCCGCCGACACCCCAAGGAGACCACCATGCCCGATGTCCTGTTCGAGACCGATGACGCGGTCTGCACGATCCGCCTGAACCGCCCCGACAAGCGCAACGCCGTCCACGGCCCCATGGCCGCCGAGTTGCGCCGCGCCTTCGAGCGCTTCGAGGCCGACCCGGCGCTGCGCGTGGCCGTGCTGGCCGGCGAAGGCGGGCATTTCTGCGCCGGCGCCGACCTGGCGGCCGTGGGCGATCCGGCGCTGCGCAACGAGTTGGCCCCCGACGGCAGCGGCAGCGGTCCGATGGGGCCAAGCCGCATGGCGCTCGGCAAGCCGCTGATCGCGGCCATCAACGGCTATGCGGTGGCCGGCGGCCTCGAGCTGGCGCTCCTGGCCGACCTTCGCGTGGCCGACGAGGACGCGGTGCTGGGCGTCTTCTGCCGCCGCTGGGGGGTGCCGCTGATCGACGGCGGCACCGTGCGGCTGCCGCGCATCGTGGGGATGGCGCGGGCCCTGGACATGATCCTCACCGGCCGACCGGTCCAGGCACCCGAGGCGCTGGCGATGGGCCTCGTCAACCGCACAGTGGCGACCGGCGAGGCACTGGCTGCGGCGAGAACGCTGGCGCACGAGATCGCCGCCTTTCCACAGCAATGCATGTTGACCGACCGCCGCTCCGTCTACGGGCAATGGGAGCTGCCGCTGGCCGATGCACTGCGGCTGGAGGGTGCCAACGGCGTTCCGATCGTCTTCGCCGAGGGCGAGAAAGGCGCGTCGCGCTTCGTGGGGGGTGCCGGCCGCCACGGCGATTTCGGCGCCCCGTGAGACCTGGATCGAATTCCCGATACGGACAATGAAAAACGCCCACTGGTCAGTGGGCGTTGTGGCGGCAAGCCCTGGTCAAGCTTGCAAAATTGGTAGGCGCGATTGGACTCGAACCAACGACCCCCACCATGTCAAGGTGGTGCTCTAACCAGCTGAGCTACGCGCCTGAGGTTGTATTCGAGAGGCCGAATTGTAGCAGGCGGCGAATGCCGCTTTTCAGCGCCGCCGCGCCGAGCGAACGCCCGCCACCGCAGCGACCGTCGCCAGCACCTGCTTCAGCCGCGTGACATCGCTGATTTCGATCGTGAAGGTCATCCAGGCCGTGTCCTTGACCGATTGCGTCTGCACGCCGATGACGTTCATCTTCTCGCGCGCGAGCACATCCGAGATGTCGCGCAAGAGGCCCTGCCGGTCGGCCGCCTCGACCGCGATGTCGACGGCGTAGACGGAGCCGGCATCCGCCTTCGGCGTACCCCACTCCACATCGATCACGCGCTCGCCGTTCTGCGCTGCCATCGTGCGGAAGTTGCTGCAATCCACGCGGTGCACGCTCACGCCGTGGCCCTTGGTGACGAAGCCGCCGATGGCGTCCGGCGGTGCCGGCTTGCAGCACTTGGCCAGCTGCGTCATGAGCGAGGAGACGCCCACCACCAGCACGCCGCCACGGCCGGACTGCTCGCTGCCGCGCGCCTTCTTGATGATGACGCCGTCGTCCGGGCCGGGCGGCGGCTCGGGCGGACGCAGCAGCATCTCGATGTTGCGCAATGAAAACTCGTCCTTGCCCACCACCTCGAACAGGGCGTCGGCCGACTTGAAGCCCAGCTGCGAGGCCAGCTCGTCGAGCTTCAACGCCGTCCTGCCTTCGCGCTGCAGCAGCTTCTCGACCGCCTCGCGGCCGCGCGCCACCGTCTCGTGCGTGAGCTGGGCATTGAACCAGGCGCGCACCTTGGCACGCGCGCGATGGCTCGCGAGGTAGCCCAGTTCGGCATTGAGCCAGTCGCGCGACGGACCGCCTTCCTTGGCCGCGATGATCTCGACCGTCTGCCCGTTCTGCAGCGGCGTGTTGAGCGGCACCATCGCGCCGTCGACCCGCGCTCCGCGGCAGCGATGGCCCAGACTGGTGTGCACCGTGTAGGCGAAGTCGACCGCGGTGGCGCCCTGCGGCAGCTCGACGATCGCGGCATCGGGCGTGAGCACGTAGATGCGGTCGTCGAACAGGCCCTGCGCGCGCTGGCCGCCCGAGAGATCGCGCTCCCAGGCCAGCAGTTGCCGCAGCACCGCGATCTTGGCGTCGTACTCACCGCTGGCCCAGACACCGGCGTAGCCCTTGTGGCCGGCCTCCTTGTAGGCCCAGTGCGCGGCCACGCCGTGCTCGGCATGGTCGTGCATCTCCTCGGTGCGGATCTGGATCTCGATCGGCTTGCCGGCATGGCCGGCGACCACCTCGCGCACCACCGTGTGCAGCGATTGGTAGCCGTTGGGCTTCGGCCGCGCGATGTAGTCGTCGAACTCCTCGTCGAGGGGCTGGAAATGGGTGTGCACCCAGGCCAGCGCGTTGTAGCAATCCTTGACGTCGGCCACCACCACGCGCAGTGCCATGATGTCGAACACCTGCGCGAAGTCGAGCGACTTGCCGCGCATCTTCTTGACGATGCTGTAGATGTTCTTCGGCCGGCCCTGCACCTTGGCCTTGACGCCTTCGGCCGCCAGTTCGCGCTCGAGCCGGGTGCGCAACTGCTCGACATAGCCCTCGCGCTCGATGCGCTTCTCGTCGAGCAGGCGGGCGATCAGCTTGTAGGTCTCGGGCTCCAGGAAGCGGAACGAGAGGTCCTCGATCTCCCACTTGACCTGCCAGATGCCCAGGCGGTTGGCCAGCGGCGCGAACACCTCGAGCGATTCGCGCGCCACGTTCTCGGGCGGCGGCATCTTGCTGGCGGCCGCATGGCGCAGCGTCTGCAGGCGCGAGGCCAGCCGCAGCATCACCACGCGCAGGTCGCGCGAAAAAGCCAGCAGCATCTTGCGCACGTTCTCGGTCTGCGTGCCGGCGCCGTCCGCCAACTGCGCGTTGGCCGTCGCCGAGCGCGCCTGCTTCTGCACGTGCACCAGCTTGGTGGTCTCGACGGCCAGCGCGGCGAAGTTGTCGCCGAAGACCTTGGCGATCACCTCCTGCGGCCGGTTCAGGTGCTGGCAGGAATGGACCAGGTAGCTCGCGGCCTGCATGGCCTCGGAGCCGCCCATCGCCGCGACGATGGCTGCGACCGCGTCCGCGTGAGCAAGCGTGTTCTCGCCGGTGTCGAGCGTCTCGTCGGCAATCAGGGGTTCGGCGAAGGCGCGTGCGCGCGCCAGCATGTTCGCCATGACCGGCGCGCGTTCGGCGGTCGCCGCCGACAACGGATAGTCGACCACCAGCGATTCGGAGGGGCCCGGCGCGTGCAAATTGGACTGTTCGCGCTTCATGCGCAAGCCCTCCGATGCGACCACCGTCGTGCCGGTCCGCGTACATCACGGGTCGCGATCTGGATGGCAAGCTCGGTCATTGGAAAAGGCGAAATCGCGACAGGAAAAGCTCTATCGCCGCATCCTAGTTCATCCGGCGATCGGGATCCGGCGCGGTCCTAAAACCGTGCCTGTCAACGGGGGCGGGTGGCCCGGCCCGCGCTACCTGAGCTGCACCGAGCCCGACACGTTCACCACCACGCTGGCCTTGCCGGCTTCGACCGGCACCGGCGCGTCGGATGAAGCCTTGGCCATCGCATCCATCGCCATCATGCGCGGCTGAATGATGCCGCCCTGGTGGGAGTTGACCGAGACCTCGCGCAAGGTGTAGGCGCTGAAGCCGAAGCGCCGGGCCAGTTCGTCGGCGCGCTGCTTGAAGTTGTCGATCGCCTGGGCCTGCGCATCGATCTCCGTCTTGGCTTGCTGCTCGCGGCTCAGTCCGAAGCCGACATTGGCAATGCTCAGCGTGTCGATCCGGGCGGCGGTCTGCGTGATGCGCGGAAAGTCACGGCCTTCGAGCACCAGTTCGGCGCTGCCGCGCCAGGCGTTCATCTTGCCGTCGCGGCCATAGCGCGGCAACAGGCTGAAGTTGCCGGTCCGCACGTCGAGCTGGCCCGGCTGCGCGCTCTTGCGCGCCTCGGTCAGCGCGGCGTCCAGCGCGGTGCGCAGCTGCGCCTGCACCGTGGCCGCGTCGGCCCCCTCGCGGGTGGTGCTGAGCGTCATGCTCAGCAGGTCCTGCTGGACCTCGACCGTGGCCATCGCCGAAAGCTGCAACACATTTTGCGGCGGTGCGATGGCCACGCCCTGCGCCATCGCGGTGCCCGCGGCGAGCGTCACGGCGGCCGCGGCCGCCATCGTTCTGACTTTGTTCAAGAGAAACCTCGGAGTAAGGGAAGAAGAACCGCCAGCGCGGGCGGCCCCCGCTCAGGGACGCTGGCCGCGCGGCACCGGCGAGGACGCGTCCTTTGCCGCCGGACCCGACATATTGCGCCCGGTCGCAGCAAGTTCCGCCGAACGCGCGGCTTCGGGCGCGCTGGCCCATTGCTCGCGCACTTGCTGGCGCAGCTCGGCCAGTTCGGACGGCGAAAGACGGCGCCCGAAAGCGGTCTCGTCGCGCCGCAGGTCCTCGCCCGAAGCCACCTGCTGCGCCACCAGCACAGGGCCGGCCTGAGGGCGCGCCGCCGCCGTGGCGACGAACTCGGACTCCCCGGCCCAGCCGGGCAGACAGAGATTGACAAGCAGGAACGGCAGCGCGAGCAGGTGGGGTTTCATGGCGGCGAAGAGCGGCAATGAATTGACTGTGCCATTCCCGCAAGGGGAGAAACGGCTCGAGGGCTAGCGGCCGCAAGTTTTGTAACTTTGTGTCAATCCGTTGGACAAAGCCGGCCAATGGGCCCCTAACGCCCTCAGAATTGGCCCTGTTACAAATTCGGCGTTGTAGAAATGAATCAAGCTCCAGCTCGCACCGACAAGATCGTGATCGTCGACGACGACGCGCGCATCCGCGACCTGCTGCGCCGCTACCTGACCCAGGAGGGATTCGAGGTCATCGTGGCGGAGGACGGCAAGGCCCTCAATCGAATACTTTTGCGTGACACGGTCGACCTGATCGTGCTCGACCTGATGATGCCGGGCGAAGATGGCTTGTCGGTCTGCCGGCGTCTGCGCGCCGCCAACGACCGCACCCCGATCATCATGCTCACCGCCAAGGGCGAGGACGTGGACCGCATCGTCGGCCTGGAGGTCGGCGCCGACGACTACCTGGGCAAGCCTTTCAACCCGCGCGAACTGCTGGCCCGGGTGCATGCGGTGCTGCGCCGCCGGCCGCCGCTGGAGGCGCCGGGCGCGCCGTCGACCGACAACGAGACCGTCAATTTCGGTCCCTTCAGCTTCGACCTCGGCTCGCGCACGCTCAAGAAGGACGGCGAGGAGCTCTCGCTGACGACTGGCGAGTTTGCGATGCTGAAGGCCCTGGTACGCCATCCCAGACAGCCGCTTTCGCGCGAAAAGCTGGCCCAGCTGGCCCGTGGCCGCGAGTTCGAGCCTTTCGACCGCAGCCTGGACGTGCAGATCTCCCGCCTGCGCAAGCTGGTCGAATCGGATGCCGCCGCGCCGCGCTACATCCAGACCGTCTGGGGCGTCGGCTACGTCTTCGTGCCGGACGGCACCACCTGATCATGCTGATGCGCGCAAGCGCAGCGGCGGGCCCCGCGTCCACGCAGCCGAGCCCGCTGGCCGAGGACGGCTCGCAGGTCACGCTGCCCAGCCCGCTGGAGGGCCTGGGCCAGCGCCGGCGGCGCACCCGCCTGCGCCTGGGCCTGAGCCTCTTCTGGCGCACCTTCTTCCTGCTCCTGCTGCTGCTGGGCGGCTGCACGATCGCCTGGCTGCAGACCTTTCGGGCGCTGGAATACGAGCCGCGCGCGATCCAGACCGCGCACCAGATCGCCTCGCTGGTGAACCTCACCCGTGCCGCGCTGGTCTATTCGGACGCCATCACCCGCGTCTCCCTGATCAAGACACTGGCCGACCAGGAGGGCGTGCGCATCCTGCCGCGCGAGCCTGGCGACCACTTCCTGCCCTACACCAGCGGCGCGCTCGACCAGCGCGTGACCGAAGAGCTGATCGCCCGGCTCGGCGAAGGCACCACGGTCGCCAGCCGGGTCAACGAGGAGCCGGGCCTGTGGATCGGCTTCACCATCGAGAGCGACACCTACTGGCTGCTGGTCGATCCGACCCGCTTCAGCCGCTTCGACCAGCGCACCTGGATGATCTGGCTGGCGACCACCATGGCCCTGTCGCTGGCCGGGGCGGCGCTGATCACGCGGCTGATCAACCGGCCGCTCAAGCAACTCTCCCAGGCCACGCTGCAGGTGCGCGAGGGCGAATACGAAGCGCACCGTCTCGACGAGCAGGCGCGCACCAACGAGATCCGGGCAGTCAACGTCGGCTTCAATCGCATGGCCGACCAACTGGCCAAGATCGAACAGGACCGGGCGGTGATGCTGGCCGGCATCTCGCACGACCTGCGCACGCCGCTGGCGCGGCTGCGCCTGGAAACCGAGATGAGCGTGGCCGACGAGGATGCGCGCGACCACATGGCGGCCGACATCGCCCAGCTGGATGCGATCATCGACAAGTTCCTCGACTATGCGCGGCCGGACCATGTGGATTTCAAGCCGGTGCTGCTGCGTGACGTGATCGACGCCTGCACCTATGCCGTGCAGGACCACGAGGACATCAAGATCACGGTCGACGTGCCCTCCGACCTGCGGGTGATGGCCGACGAGGTGGAGCTGCAGCGGGTGATCTCGAACCTGGTCGAGAACGCCCGGCGCTACGGCAAGACGCCGGCCACCGGCGTGGCCGACATCACGATCCAGGCCCAGGCGCACAACGACGCGGTGCTGATCAAGGTGCGCGACCATGGCGCCGGCGTCGCGCCGGCGATGCTGTCCCAGCTGAGCAAGCCCTTCTTCCGCGGCGACGCGGCGCGCACTTCGGCCGCGGGGGCCGGGCTGGGCCTGTCGATCGTGACCAAGAACATCGAGCGCATGGGGGGCACCTTCGCGCTCACCAGCACGCCGGGGCGCGGACTGGCGGCGCATATCCGCATGCCGCGCGCGGCCTCGCTGCGGCCGGAGCTGGGCGCGGGCAAGGACAAGCCCGGCGCCGCGAAGGACAAGCCGCTGGCAGCCGCCAGGGACAAGCCTGCGCCTCAGCGCTGAAGCAGCGCGACGGCGCGGGCCTCCATGGCCCTTCCCTCGCCGACCGGGCCGAGTTTCTCGGCCGTCTTCGCCTTCACGTTGACCTGCTCCGCCGCCACCCCCAGTGCCGCCGCGATGCGTGCACACATGGCCGGGATGTGCGGCGCCAGCTTGGGCGCCTGCGCGATCACGGTGCTGTCGATGTTGCCGATGCGCCAGCCGGCGGCGCGTACGCGGCGCGCCGCCTCGGCGAGCAACAGCGCCGAATCGGCGCCCCGGAAGCTGGCATCGGTGTCGGGAAAGTGGCGGCCGATATCGCCCAGGCCCGCGGCGCCCAGGAGCGCGTCGGTGATGGCATGCATCAGCACGTCGGCATCCGAATGGCCGAGCAGGCCGGTGTCGTGCGGCACCTGGACGCCGCCGAGGATCAGCTTGCGTCCGGCGACCAGCTGGTGGATGTCCCAGCCCTCGCCGATGCGGATGTCCGAGACTGTCATGGCATGCCTTTCTTCCGGCTGCTCAGCACGGCCTCGGCGAGCGCGAAATCCTCGGTGTAGGTGAGCTTGAAGTTCTGCGCGCTGCCGGCCACGAGCAAAGGCGCCAGCCCGATCGCCTCGATCGCGCCGGCTTCGTCGGTGACCGCGTCGCCGGCCCGTTCGAGCGCGTCCAGCAGCATGCCGATGCGGAACATCTGCGGTGTCTGGGCCAGCCACTTGTCGGCGCGCGTCGGCGTGCCCGCGACCCGGCCCTCGGGCGATGCGACCTTGAGCGTATCCGCCAGCCGATGGGCCAACAGGCCGCCGACGGGGTCGTGCTCGCAGGCGGCGATCAGCGCTTCGATCTGCGTCGGCGTGACCAGGCAGCGGGCGGCATCGTGCACCAGCACCCAGTCGTGCGGGCCGGCCCCCCGATCGCGCAGCGCGCGCAGGCCGTTGCGTACCGTGGCCGCGCGGGTCGGACCGCCGACCGGCAGCAGGTGCTCCCGCTCGGCCGGGAAGCGCGGCAGCAGGATGCGTGCGTCCGCATCGTCGGGTGCGACAACCAGTGCCAGCCCGGCGAACAGATCGCCAAGCGTTCGAAAGGCCTCCAGCGTGTGCTCGACCATCGGCCGGCCGGCGATCCGCTGGTACTGCTTGGGCCCGGGGCCGCCCGCACGGCTGCCCGACCCGGCGCAGGGAATCAACACGAAGAAACGGGAAGCGGACATCGGGGAAGGCCAGCGGCCAGCGGCAAAAGGTCAGCCATTCTAGGAGCCCCCACGCTCCCCACTTCGCGTGGTTCGCTGCCCCCCGAGGGGGCCGCAGGCCGACTTGGGAGCGGCCCGGCATCGGCCTAGAATCGCCCTTCATCACACCCCGCGCCGGCCGGCGCGGGGTGTTGTGCATTTTCTGAACAGTTCATGGACCTCCCCATTCTTTCGCCCGGCAAGCGCTTCACGCTGCCGCGGCCGCCGCTGACGGCCGACGCCCTGTTGCTGGCGCGGCTGGCCGAACGTGAGAAAGCGGCCGGCCGTGCCAGTGCGATCTTCACCGCCGATGCCAACGATGCGCAGCGCCTGATCGACGAGATCGTCTTCTTCGCGCCGGAGCTTCGCTGCGCCCTCTTCCCTGACTGGGAAACGCTGCCCTACGACAGCTTCTCGCCGCACCAGGACCTGATCAGCGAACGCCTGGCCACGCTCTGGCGCATCAGCCAGAAGGAGGCCGACGTGGTGCTGGTGCCGGCGACGACCGCCCTCTACCGGCTGGCGCCGCCCTCCTTCCTGGCCGGCTACACCTTCCATTTCAAGAGCGGCCAGAAGCTGGCGGAAGCCAAGCTCAAGGCCCAGCTCACGCTGGCCGGCTACACCCATGTGACGCAGGTCGTCAGCCCGGGCGAATATGCGGTGCGCGGCAGCCTGATCGACCTCTTTCCGATGGGTTCGCAGGTGCCGTTCCGGGTCGACCTGTTCGACGACGAGATCGATTCGATCCGCACCTTCGACCCCGACACCCAGCGCAGCCTCTACCCGGTGCCCGAGGTGCGGCTTTTGCCCGGGCGCGAGTTTCCGATGGACGACGACGCGCGGGCGCGCTTTCGCAGCCGCTGGCGCGAACTGCTGGAAGGCGACCCGACGCGCAGCCGCATCTACAAGGACATGGGCCACGGGGTGGCGACGGCCGGCATCGAGTACTACCTGCCGCTGTTCTTCGAGGAAACGGCGAGCGTCTTCGACTATCTGGGCGATGACACGACAGTGGTCCTGCACGGCGAACTCGAGCCCGCGTTCCAGCACTTCTGGCAGGACACGGGCGAGCGCTATCGCCTGGTGCGCGGCGACCCGGAACGGCCCGCGCTGCCGCCCGAGGCGCTGTTCCTGAGCGCCGAGCAGTTCTACCAGCGCGCCAAGCCCCATGCCCAGCTGGCGCTGCGCGGCGAGCTCGCCACCGAGTCGCCGTATGTCGAGTTCGACCGGCTGGCGCCGTTCCCGGTGGTGCGCGGCGCCGACGACCCGCTGGCCAACCTCAAGGCACACATCCATGCCACGCCGCACCGCGTGCTGTTCATTGCCGAGAGCGACGGCCGGCGCGAGAGCCTGCTCGACTTCCTGCGCGCCAGCGGCGTCGCACCGCCCGCCTTCGATTCGCTGGCCGAATTCGAGGCTTCGGCCGACGAGAAGATCGGCATCGCGACCGCGGCCTTGGTGGCAGGCTTCGCCTGGCGCGAACACGGCATCGACTTCGTCACCGAAACCGAGCTCTTCGCCACCGCACCGGTCACGCGCCGGCGCAACAGGAAGCAGGAACAGGTCAGCGACGTCGAGGCGTTGATCAAGGACCTGAGCGAGCTGGCGATCGGCGATCCGGTGGTGCATTCTGCGCATGGCATCGGCCGCTACCGCGGGCTGGTCCACATGGACCTGGGCCAGGGCCTGGATGCCGAAGGCAAGCCGCAGCTGCAGGAGATGCTGCACCTCGAATACGCGGACAAGGCCACGCTCTACGTGCCGGTGTCGCAGCTGCACCTGATCAGCCGCTACACCGGCGTCAGCGCCGACGAGGCGCCGCTGCACAAGCTGGGCTCCGGCCAGTGGGAAAAGGCCAAGCGCAAGGCCGCCGAGCAGGTGCGCGATTCGGCCGCCGAACTGCTCAATATCTATGCCCGCCGCGCGGCGCGCGAGGGGCATGCCTTCCGCTTCTCGGCGCCCGACTACGAGGTCTTCGCCAACGACTTCGGCTTCGACGAAACTGCCGACCAGAAGGCCGCGATCCATGCCGTGATCCAGGACATGGTCTCGCCGCAGCCGATGGACCGCCTGGTTTGCGGAGACGTC
>DASXKG010000300.1:0-2118 GCA_036496965.1 Variovorax sp. | reverse complement strand
ACGCGATAGTGGTAGCGGTAGAAATCCTCGAAGCCCAGTTCGGCATACAGCCGGCGCGCAGGCGCGTTCTGCTCGCGGACCTGCAGGTAGGCCAATTCCGCGCCCTCCTCGCGGCCCCAGTCCAGCAGCGCGCGCGTCAGGGTGCGCGCATGGCCGCGGCGGCGCCGGGCCGGGTCGACCACGATGTCGTAGCAGCCGACCGCGCCGCGCTCCAGCACGGCCAGGCCGAAGCCGGTGGCCCGGCCGCGCTCGTGCAGGGTGGCGAAGGCCGAAGGGAGCGCCAGCGCGCGCACCATGGCGTGATGCAGTTCGCGCTGCCGCGGGTCAACGGCGTTGGCCTCGGCAAAGCCGTGCAGCCAGTCTGACGAAGGCTGCGCTGCGATGTCGACGTTGGGGCTGCTCGCCGCAGCTGCGAGCGATGCGCGCACGACCCGCGTCGGGTCGAACAAGACGTAGCCGGCCGCCGCCAGCTCCCGGTCCGCTTCGGGCGGCGCCAGGGGCGAGAGGCGAAAGACGGCCGGCAGGCCATGCCGCCCGTAGAAGGCCTCCGCGGCCGCTCGAATGCCGTCGAACGAAGCACCGGGCTCGGCCGCGTTGGCCGAGTTGGCGCGCTTGGTGTAGCCGCCCGACAGGCGCAACAGCCAGCCGTTGCACAGGAGGGTCTGGCGCGCCGGCCAGGCGTTGAAGGCGCGCTCCTCGAAGGCGCGGATCTGCTGCATGTCAGGGTCTGTCATGGCACCCTTATAGCCAATCACCGATCCGGGATGCAGGATCGACGGATGCCGGCCTGGCCGGAGCGCGAATGAACCATTCGGCCTTGGCAGGGAATACACAGGGTCCAGTCCCACTGCTGGAGTTCGTCGTGAAGAAACTGCGCCTCTTGGCTGTCCTGATTGCCGCCCTGGCAGGCGGAGCCGCTCCGGGTCTTGCCTTCAACGGGCAGGGCGGGGCCGGCGGCGGAGGCTTCCATGGCGGAGGCTTCCACGGCGGAGGGTTTCCGTCCAACAACGGCGGCTTTCATGGCAACGGCGGCTTTCATGGCAACCCCGGCTTTCGCCCCGGCTTCCGCGGATCCGTCGGCTTCCACCCCTTCCACGGCTTCGGCACCTTTCCGCTGCACCATGGCGTCTTCGTGAGGCGAGGCTTCGTGTTCGTCGGGGTGCCGTTTCCGGTCGCGGTCGGTGCGGTGGGCTTCGTGGGCGGCCAGCCGCTGTACTTGTACTGCCAGGACCCGATGGGATTCTTCCCCGACATCCAGGACTGCCCGACCGGATGGCTCCAGATCTCGCAGTAGGATCCGGACTCGTCCCACGGGAGAGTCCATGAAGCAACGCACCGGGCCGGTCCGCGCCAGATCCTCGAAGGTCACCCTCGCGCGCAGCGACGCGTTGGCCGGCGGCGTCTGATCCCGTGTACCCCAAGAACCGCATCGAGGCCCTGACCGACGGCATCTTCGCAGTGGCAATGACGCTGCTCGTGCTCGACCTGAGAATTCCGGAAGACAGCAGCAGCCCGACCGACGAGGCCTCGCTGGTGCGCGCCCTGCTGGTGCTGGTGCCGAAGTTCATTCCGTACCTGCTGAGCTTTTATGTGCTGGGCATCAGCTGGCTGTCGGTGATCAAGATCAGGTCGCAAGACGAGACCGTGGGCAGCGGCTATGCCCGCTGGTGCCTGCTCTTCCTGCTGTTCGTCACCCTGCTGCCGTTCTCGACGGTGGTGATGGGACGCTTCACCAACTACACCGCGGCCACCACGCTGTATGCCGCCAACTTCGCGTTGATGGCCCTCTCGGGCTATGCGCAGATGTCGCAGCTGCGCGATCCCGTCAAGGACGAGCATTGGCAGGACCGCCGGGTGTCGCTGCTGGTGCTGCTGGCCTCCAGCCTGCTCACGATCGCGCTGAGCTTCGTCGTGCCCAGCCAGGCCTTGTGGGCCTTCACACTGAACCTGGCCTCGGGCAGCATGGTGCGCGCCTATCGGCGCAGGAGGCCCGAGGCGGCGTAGAGCCCATAGCCCAGGCCCAAGCCCGGGGGGCCGAGTTCAACGCCCAGACGTCCACCTTCGATTTCGCCAGCAGGCGCAGCTTCCGCTGCAACGCGGCGGGTTCGCAAGAGGCGC
>DASXKG010000299.1:0-6301 GCA_036496965.1 Variovorax sp. | reverse complement strand
CGCCGCGCACCAGCGCAGAGGCGTCTGCCGGCGCGCCGGCCAGCACCGGCGCCTGGCCTTCGGAAGAATCGCTTCGGTTCAACAAGAACCAGAGCGCGGCCCAGACCACCACCAGCAGGGCGACAAGCGATGCCGCGCGCTTCATGCCAGGCTCCCGTGGGCACCCTGGCCCGCGCGCGCCACCTTCTTCTTCAGCGCCTCCGGGTCTTGCACCAGCAGCGAGCGGCGCACCGGCAGCTCGCGCAGGCGAACGCCGGTGGCGGCGAAGATCGCGTTGGCCAGCGCAGGCGCCGCGATCGCGGTGCCGACTTCGCCGAGCCCACCGGGGGCCTCCAGGTTCTGTACCGTGTGCACTTCGATGACCGGGGTCTCGTTCATGCGCAGAACACGGTAGTCGTGGAAGTTGCTCTGCTCGACCTGACCCTGCGCGATGGTGATTTCACTGAACAGCGCCGCGCTGAGCCCGAACAACAGGCCGCCCTGCATCTGGGCCTCGATCGAGCCCCGGTTGATCGCGATGCCGCAATCGAGCGCCACCAGCGCGCGGCGCAGGTGCACCTCGCCCTGCGGGCTGACTTCGACCTCGACCATCGCACAGACCCAGCTGCCGAAGGGGTCGCCCAACGCCACGCCGCGCCCAACGCGCGCTGGCAGCGCGCCCTGGCCCCAGCCCATCTTGCTGGCAGCCAGATCCAGTACCGCCAGCATGCGCGGGTTCTTCTGCAGCAGCGCCCGCCGGTAAGCCACCGGGTCCTTGCCGGCGCGGTGCGCCAGTTCGTCGAAGAAGCTCTCGACCACGAACAGGTTGTGGGTGGGACCGACCCCGCGCCACCAGCCGACCAGCAGCCCCGGCGGCATGTCGTGGCGCACCCATTCGACCTTGAGATTGGGCAGGTCGTAGGGCGGCTCGACGGCGCTTTCGACGGCGTCGCTGTCCAGGCCGTCCTTGGGCAAGAATGCCGGTGCCCAGCGGGCCAGCACCGTGCCGCCGCTGATCCGGTCGCCGAACCAGAGCGGCATGCCGGCCGCATCGACCACGGCCGAGATGTCGTCGTGGTACATCGGCCGCACGATGTCGTGGCGGATGTCTTCCTCGCGCGTCCAGATGACCTTCAGCGGGTAGTTCACCTGCTTGGCGAACGCCACCGCCTGCTCGATCGAATCGGCTTCCAGCCGGCGGCCGAAGCCACCGCCGAGATACTGGTTGTGCAGCACGATCTTGTCAGCCGGCAAGCCGGTGACCTTGGCCGCGACCGCCACCCCACGCCCCGGCACCTGCGTGCCGACCCAGATCTCGCACCGGTCCGGGGTGACGTGCACCGTGGTGTTGAGCGGCTCCATGGTCGCGTGGGCGAGCATCGGCGACTCGTAGGTCGCCTCGACCAGCGTGCCTTGCGCGGCTTGAGGCCGCTGGCCGACCTCGCGCGCGACGACCGACTTGTCGTTGGCCAGCGCATGGGCCAGCGACTCGCGCAGCTGGTGCGTGTCGAGATTGGCGTTCTGCCCCGGCGTCCATTCGATCTGCAGCGCGTCGAGGCCCTGCTTGGCGGCCCAGAAATGCTCGCCGACCACGGCCACCGCATTCGGGATGCGGATCACGTCGATCACGCCCGGGATGGCGCGCGCCGCCTTGTCGTCGACCGCATGCAGCACGCCGCCCAGGGTCGGACAGGCCATGACCGTGGCGACCTTCATGCCGGGCAGGCGCACGTCGATGCCGAACTGGGTCGCGCCCTTGACCTTGTCGGGCGAGTCGACGCGGCGCAGCGGCTTGCCGATCAACTGGAAGTCCTTCGGGTCCTTCAGCTTGACCTTGGCCGGCATCGGCAACGCGGCGGCGGATGCGGCGAGCGCTCCGAAGCCGAGCTGCCGTCCGGACCCGGCGTGGCTCACCACGCCGCGGGCCACCGTGCAGCTGGCGGCATCGACTTTCCACTGCGCCGCCGCGGCCTCCACCAGCAGGGTCCGCGCCACCGCCCCGGCCTCGCGCAGCACCTGGTAGCTGGAGCGTGTGCTGGTCGAGCCGCCGGTGGCCTGTTCAGCAAAGAGCGGATTGGCATAGAGGGCATCGTTGGGCGGAGAATGCTCGACCCGGACCTGGTCGAGTTCGACGCCCAGTTCCTCGGCGAGCAGCATGGCCGAGCCGGTGTAGATCGCCTGGCCCATCTCGACCGCCGGCATCACCAGCCGCACGCCACCGTCGGCATCGATGCGGATGAAGGCGTTCGGCGCAAAGGGCGGATTGCCATCGGCCTCGGCTGCGGCGGCATCGCCCGCCTGACGGCGTGGATCGATGGCGGCGAAGGCCTTGCTCGAGCCGCCCAGCCAGGTGAAGGCGATGGCCAGGCCGCCCGCCTGGAGTGCCGCCCTGCGGCTCACACCGGCCGTCGTCCTCGCGCCGATCGGCGCCGGCAGATCGCGCCTTGTCATGACGCACCCCCCGCAGGCCCCGAGGCGATCGACTGCATCAGCTCGGGCTTGCCCGTGGCCGCCTGCTTGATGGCCGCTCGAATGCGCACATAGGTGCCGCAGCGACAGACGTTGCCGGACATCGCCATGTCGATATCCGAATCGCTCGGGTTCGGTATCCGCCGGATCAACGCGGCTGCCGACATGATCTGCCCTGACTGGCAATAGCCGCACTGCACGACGTCGACATCCAGCCAGGCCTGCTGGATGCGCTGTCCGGCGGGCGAATCGGCGATCGCCTCGATGGTGGTGATCGCCTTGCCGGCCAGCGTGCCGACCGGCAGCACGCAAGAGCGCACCGCCTGGCCATCGAGATGCACCGTGCAGGCCCCGCACTGCGCAATGCCGCAGCCGAACTTGGTGCCGGTCAGGCCGACCAGGTCGCGCAGGACCCAGAGCAGCGGCATGTCATCGGGAGCATCGACGGCGGTGGGCTTGCCGTTGATCAGGAGCTGGATCATCGTGTTCCTTGCCTTTCATGCCAGACGCGCGATCGCAGGGGTGCATCGACGTCCGGCGCTGGCTCTCTTCAAGCATATTCGAGCGAACGACGTCCGTGAGCGCCTCTCCCTTAAGTCGCATATTTTGCTACCCCCAAGAATCGTTCGCTCGCTCCCCTTCCATTGGGATGGGGTGCGCGCGAGCCGAGCCGCTTAGGATTCGCCACATGAACGCAGCCACCGACCTCACCGTCCTCATCGTGCCCGGCCTGCGGGACCACGTCGAGCAGCATTGGCAGACCATCCTGGCGTCGGAGTTGCTGCGCGTCGCCGCCGTTCCCCCCATGGGACGCCAGGGACTGTCCTGCGCGGAACGCATCGAGGCGATCGAGCAGGCGGCCAGCCGTATCCAGGGCCCGTTGCTGATCGTGGCCCACAGCGCGGGCGCGCTCATGGTCGCACACTGGGCAGCCCGGACACAGCGCAAGGTCCTGGGCGCGTTGCTGGCCACCCCACCGGACTTCGAGCGGCCGATGCCCGACGGCCAGCCCGGCATCGAGGAACTCTCGAGCCACGGCTGGTTGCCGGTGCCGCGCCAAGCTCTGCCTTTTCCCAGCATCGTGGCGGCGAGCCGAAACGACCCGCTCGCCGCGTTCGACCGCGTGCGTGAGTTGGCAGCCGACTGGGGCAGCACGCTGGTCGACCTCGGCGAGGTCGGCCACCTGAATCCCGCGTCCGGCTACGGCCGCTGGGACCGGGTGCACGCGTTGATCGAGCAGGTCGCGCACCTGTCGTCGACCGCGGCCTGAACCCCCTGGACATCCGCCGGCGCGGCTTCAGGACTCCTGGGCCAGCAGCCCGAGGATGCGTGCGCGCGCCACCACCTGCTTGCGCGTGCCGGCGTCCAGCTTGGCAAAGAGATTGCGCAGGTGCCACTTGATGGTGGGTTCACCCACCTGCATGGCCAGCGCGATCTCCTTGTTGGAGAGCTTGCGCGCCAGCAATTCCACCACCTCCCGCTCCTTGGGCGTGAGCACCGCCGTCGCCAGCGCCCGCTCGAAGGCGGGCATCGGTGGCGCAAGCGGGGGCAGCGCCGCAGCAGCCGGCGCGCTCTCCGCAGCGCCGCCCACGCGCGCCTGCACGAGTTCACCGAGATCCGGGTGCGCATCCACGAAGACACGCCTGAGACCGTGCGAGAGTGCCAGGTCCGCCGCTTCGCGCAGCAGCGGGTCGACGCGTTCGCCGCACCGGTCCAGGGCCAGCGCGCGCAGCCCCAGCAGCTCGATGTGCAGGCGCCCTTGGTTCATCTGCCGGGCGATGGCGTCCGCCCGCTCGAGCGGCTCGATCGCCGCGCGCCATTTGCGCTCGGCGATCGCGAGGTATGCGCGGGCCAGTTCGCGCAGCGGCTCGACGCTGCGTCGCCACAGCGGCCCGTGTGCGTGCGCATGCTCCTCGCACAATGCGTCGAGCCGGGCGCACAGGTCGCGGCAGGTCTCGGCGCGGAAGCGGCGCGCATGCAGGCGCACCTGCTCGGCGAGGCTCGCGATGCGCAACCGCGGCAGCCTGCGCGCCACGCCGACGGCGTCGAGCGCGCTCAGCAGCTCCAGCGCGCGCTGCTCCGCGCCGGCCGCGACGGCGACGCGCACCAGCGTGCGGTAGCCGAGCAGCACGAACTCCGGCATGCCATGGCGTTCCAGCACGTCGATGCGGTTGGCCATGAGCGCGCGCGCGTCCTCCGGCCGGCCCTGCTCCCAGACGGCCGTCGCCAGCAGCGCGGCGCCCATGGTGGCGAAGGGGCTGCGCGGACCCAGCGCGGCATCGGCCGCGGCCAGTGTCGGCGCCAGCACCTCCGCCGCCAGTTCGACCCGTCCTTCCCAGAGGTAGCTGTGGCCGATGCCGCACTCGCCCCAGCGGTCCAGGTAGGGCGCCGCGTGCGGCGCCTGCTGCACGCACAGCCGTGCCACACCTGGCTGCCCGTCCAGCAGGGCCCGGAACGCACGGCGGTTCGCGTGCACCTGCAGCAGCACCGGATCCGTCAGCGAAGAGGCATCGGCCCACGGGTCGTGCAACTGCATGTAGCCGTCGGGGTCGTCGGCATAGTTGCGCGCGCCGCTGAGGATCAACGCGCATTCGCAGCGCAACGCGTCGCCCGCGGCGGGGTCGGAGAGGATGCGCGCCACGTAGCTTCCGGCCTCGTCGTGCCGGTCGCTCACCGACAGGGCCCAGGCCACGGCCAGCAACAGCCGCGGGCGCCGGTCCACCTCGGCCGGTGGCAACTGTGCGAGCCATTCGATCACCGCGCCCTGGCGGCCATGGTGGATGGTCGAGTGGTACAGGCTGCGCTCGGCCAGGTCGTAGGCCTTGCCGGCCTGACCCGCGGAGAGGGCGTGCCGCGCCGCCGCATCCAGCATGTCGTGGTCGGCCAGCCAGTCGGCCGCGCGCGCGTGCAGCGCGGCCTTCTCGCCGGCCGGCAGTGCTTCGAAGCGCTCCAGCAGCGCCCCACGCACGAGCGAGTGCATGCGCAGCCAGTCGGACTGCACACCCGCCATGAAGACCGGCGTCTGCCGCAGCAGCCGTTCGAGCCGCTGCGGCGTGCCGGGGTCGGCCGACAGCGCCTGCGCGAGCTCGAAGTTCAGGTGGCCGACGATGCAGACGCGGGTCAGGAAGTCGAGGTCGGCCGCATCGAGGTTGCGCAGCATGAACGCGACGAAGGTCTCGCGCAGCGCCTTGCCTTGCAGGTCCAGGTTGCTCAGATCGAGGGGCCGGCCTGCGGCATCCTTGATCGACAGCGCGAGCTGCAGGCCCAGCGGCCATCCCTCGGTCAGCTCGTGCAGCCGGGCGGCCTCGTCGTCGGACACGCGGTCGTCGAAGCGGCCGCGCACGACGGCCAGTGTTTCTTCGAGCCGGAACCGCAGTTGCTCCGCGTCGATCACCGCGCACTGGCCATAGGCGATGAGGTCGTCCAGGTGCAGGTCGCAGTCGGCGCGCGCGGCGACCATGCAACGCAGGTTCGCCGGCGCGTTGCGCAGCAGGTAGGCGAGCACCCCGCGTGCGGGCGCGGGCAGCCGCTCCGCCTCGTCGACGATGAGCAGCACCTCGACGGCGAGCTGGGCCACCTCGGTGAGCCAGACGGTCGCGCCTTCGAGCGCGTCGCGCGGCGGTGCCTCCATGAGCACGTGGCCGAACGCGGGGCGGCCGCTGGCGATGCGCACGGCGAGGGCGAGGCTCTGCAGGAAACGGGCCTCATCGTCCTCGGGCTGCGCGGAGATCCAGGCCACCGCATCGCCAAGGGCGATGCGGTCGCGGCGCCACTGCGCCAGCAGCGAGGTCTTGCCGAAGCCCGCGGGCGCCTGCACCAGCACGACCGCGCTCTCGTGCACGGCCGTTCGGCG
>DASXKG010000298.1:0-2089 GCA_036496965.1 Variovorax sp. | reverse complement strand
CCTGGCCGCGAAAGTCCGAGCCGAGAGGCCATGCCTGACAACCTGCGCCTGCATGTACGCCGACCACGATGACATTTCCTCGGAGACATGGCGATGGCTCCCGGTCGAGAAGACATACTGCTTGATCTTGTGGCTCCCCGGGTAGTAGCGAAGGGGGCCGGCATCCACGTGGCAATCCTCCAGTGCAACCCAGATCGCCAACAAATGGCCGGGCGAGCGGGGGGTCATGTACAACGAGTCGACATGATCGCCCTGGCTGCTGCCATGCAGGAAATTCAGTGAATTGCACAGCACAGGCGCATGCCCCAGTAGCAGCTTCAGAATTGGCGCAATTCTGGTATTGAGTGCCAGGCGTCTGATTTCCCTGTATTCGAGAAAAAGATCATTGATCTTGAATCGATGTGTTTGCCGGGAAAGAGGATCCACGTCGACGATGCGCAGTCTTTCATCGGTATTGAGGTCGTCGACTACAACACGAGAAGCACCGTCTGCCCAAGCGTGCTCCAAAGCCGACAATGCCGAATCGACCTCCGCGTCTGAATAGAATTTCGCAAGGACGACGAAGCCGTCTTTTTCCCATTGGTCGGGCATGTTCGAGGTTTTCATTCGCGTGAGCGAAAAAGGAACCTACAGTGGTGGCGCGGCGGCGTCGGCCTCGAGGATGCGGTCCCGTTCCGCCTTCGGCATCGCCGCCAGCTTCTTGACCGCCGCATAGAAGCGCGGCCAGTTCCCGCCCTCTTGCTTGAACAGCGCCTCGAAGCCCGGCACCAGGTCGTCGTACGCAGCCTGGGCGCCGAAGGTGGCGTTGTTGGCCTGCGCCACGAAGTTGTCGTAGGCGCCCTGGCGCGGGCCGGTCCAGCCGGCACGTAGTGTGGCGTAGCGCTGGCGGAAGTCGTCCATGGCGGCCTTCTTCATCGCGTCGACGGCGGCCCAGTCCTCGGCCTTGGCTTCCTTGGAGTCGTAGATCTTCTGCAGGCGCTCGCGCGTGGCCGCCGTGAGGGCGCGGAATTGCTGGCGCCGCCCGTCGAACTCGGCGTATTCGCGCCGCGCCGCCTCGCTGGCCTGCGTCTTCAGCCAGAGCGCGCCGCCGATGCGCTCGACGGCCGTGGCATAGGACTCGTTGAATCGGGTGTCGTCGGGTACGTAGAGTATCTGGTGCGCCAGTTCGTGGAACATGATGCGCGCCAGTTCGCCCTCGGGGTAGCCGATGAAGGTCGACAGCAGCGGATCGCCGCCGGCCCAGTTCATCCAGCCGAGCGTCGAGTAGGCCGGCACCGGGTAGACGCCGACCTCCAGGCCCTGGGCCCGGAGCGTGGCCGCCTCGGCCTTGGCCGCGGCTTCGTCGTAGTAGCCCCGGTAGCCGACGCAGCCGGCGATCGGGAAGCACCAGGTCTTGAGGGTGAGCGAATGCGCGGGCGCGGCCACCACGTTCCAGATCGCGGCCGAGCGGTGCAGGTCGGCGTAGGAGGTGTAGCTGGCGTTGTCGGGCTCGCCGAGTTCGGTCACGGCATAGCGGCGCATGCGCTGCGTCAGTTCGAGCTTGGCCTTCAGGGCGGCGGAGGTCGACGGGTCTTCCAGCACTTCGGGCACCGGACGCGCCGCACGCATGATGCTCAGGTGGCCGCTGGCCGACTGCCAGTAGTAGCCGACGTCGGCGCAGCCGGCGAGCAAGACACTGGCCGAAGCGGCCAGGGCCACGCTCGCGGCCCAGCGTCCGCGCCTCATGCGGCTCCCCTGGCGACGCTCATGGCGCGACGACCGCCTCGCCGACGGCTTCGACCTCGACCAGGCAGTCATAGAAGGTCGGCCCGCGGCCGATATCGGTCAGGCGCTGGCTGGTGAGCTGGTTGACATTGGTGCCGTCGAGCCCGAGCTTGCGCCACCAGATGCCCAGGCCATGCACCACGCCGGGCCGGGCGCGGCGCGAGACATCGGCGCGGCAGCGGTGCTCGCCGCGCTGGTTGAAGACGCGCACCGTGCTGCCGTCGGCAATGCCGCGCGCGCGCGCATCGGCCTCGTTGATCTCCAGCAAGGGCTCGCCTTCGATGGCACGCAGGCTGCGCACGTTGACGAAGCTCGAATTGAGGAA
>DASXKG010000297.1:0-10005 GCA_036496965.1 Variovorax sp. | reverse complement strand
CCGAGGCCGTGGCCGCACCGGGCGCAACACCGCTTCGCCTCGGGCTTTCGGTGCTGGTGGTGGAGGACAACGCCGTGGTGGCCGACAGCCTGGCCGCGCTGATGCGCCTGTGGGGCGTCCAGCCGCGGCTGTGCGTCTGCGCAAGCGAAGCGCTGGCGCTGCCCGATCTGGGGGACTTCGATCTCGCGCTGTGTGACATCCGACTGCCCGGCGAACTCGACGGCATCGCACTGGCCACGGAACTGCAGCAGCGCCGGCCGGAACTGACGATCGCGCTGGTCTCCGCCGATATCGACGACGCCACCCAGCAGCTGGCGCGCGAGCATGGCTGGCTGGCCGTGCGCAAACCGGTGCAGCCGGCGATGCTGCACGCCGTTCTCCTGCAAGCGCAGGAACGGGCCGCCACCCTTTGAAGTGCCTGCGGCCGCAGGCCGCTGGTTATCGCCCTACAGGGCCTTGCGCAGATTGGCCGGCGCGATGCGCAGTGCCTCGCGGTACTTGGCCACCGTGCGGCGCGCGCATTCGATCCCCTGCTCCTTGAGCATCTCCGAGATCTGGCTGTCCGACAGCGGCTTCTTCAGGTCCTCCGCGCTCACGAACTGCTTGATCAGCGCGCGCACCGCGGTGCTCGACGCGTTGCCGCCCGTCTCGGTGCCGAGCGCGGAGCCGAAGAAATACTTGAGCTCGACCGTGCCGTAGGGCGTGGCCATGTACTTGGCGGTCGTCACCCGGCTGATGGTCGATTCGTGCAGGCCCAGCTCGTCGGCGATCTCGCGCAGCACCAGCGGCCGCATGGCGAGTTCGCCATGCACGAAGAAGCTCTTCTGCCGCTCGACGATGGCGTTGGACACCCGCAGGATGGTGTCGAAGCGCTGCTGGATGTTCTTGATGAACCAGCGCGCCTCCTGCAGCCGCTGCGACAGCGCCTGGCTGCCCTCGCCCTTGTGCTGCTTCAGCGCCCCGGCATAGATGTCGTGCACGCGCAGGCGCGGCATGACCTCCGGGTTGAGCATGACGCGGAACCTGGTGTGGGTGCCGTTGCCCACGCGGGTGACGATCACGTCGGGCACCACCACGTTGCGCTCGACGTCCACGAAGCGCCGCCCGGGCTTGGGTTCGAGGCGGGCGATCAGCTGCAGCGCCAGGCGCACCTCCTCCTCGTTGCTGCGGGTCAGGGTGGCGAGGCGCTTGAAGTCGCGCCGCGCGAGCAGCTCCATGGGCTGCTTGCAGATGGCAATCGCCGTCTTGCGCACCTGCGCTTCATCGGCGCCCTCGCCCGCGCGCGCCAGCGCCCGCAGCTGGATCGTGAGGCATTCGCCGAGGCTGCGCGCGCCGACGCCGAGCGGCTCCAGGCTCTGCAGCAGGCCCAGCGCGACCTGGAAGTGGTGGACGAGCTCGTCGAACTGGTCGTTGTCGTCGCCGGCCAGCCCCGAGGCCAGCGCCGGCAGCGAATCCTCGAGGTAGCCGTCGTCGTTGAGCGATTCGATCAGGAAGCGCAGTGCCGCGCGATCGGCCTCGCTCAGCCGGAGCCCGAGCGTCTGCCGGTGCAGGAAGGACTGCAGCGACTCCTGGCTGCGGGCCAGCTCGGTGGCGTCGGTGCGCTCGTCGTCGCCGAGGTTGTTGGCGCGCGCGGGCGCATCGCCGCCCCATTCGCTGTCGTCCGGAGCGAGGTCGACCGTGCCGTCGCCCTCCCAGTCGGGCTCGCCCTCGGCAGCTTCGGCCGGTGCGGCCTCGGCATCGGCGCTGCCGGCCGCGGCACCGACCTCGGCCAGCGGCGCCGCCGGCCCCGGGCTGAACTCGCCATCGCCTTCGGTCAGGCGGTCGTCGTCGCGCACTGGCGCATCGGCGGTCTCCAGGCCGAATTCCTCGCGCGCGGCTTCTTCCGCGCTGCGCTCCAGGAAGGGGTTGTCGTCCAGCATCTGCTCGACTTCCTGGCTCAGTTCGAGCGTGGAAAGCTGCAGCAGCCGAATCGACTGCTGCAGCTGGGGCGTGAGCGCCAGGTGCTGCGAGACGCGAAGCGAAAGCCCCTGCTTCATCGATTTCAGGCCCTCACATGCGGAAGTGTTCGCCCAGGTACACGCGTCGTACCTCGGCGTTGTCGACGATCTCCGATGGCGTGCCCTGTGCCAGCACATGCCCGTCGCTGATGATGAAGGCGTGGTCGCAGATACCCAGCGTTTCACGCACGTTGTGGTCGGTGATGAGCACGCCGATGCCGCGCTCCTTGAGGAAACTGATGATCCGCTGGATTTCGATGACCGCGATCGGGTCGATGCCGGCGAAGGGTTCGTCCAGCAGGATGAAGCGCGGCTGCGTGGCCAGGGCGCGGGCGATCTCGACCCGGCGCCGCTCGCCGCCGGACAGCGACAGCGCCGGTGAATCGCGCAGGTGATCGACGCGCAGGTCGGCCAGCAACTCGGCCAGGCGCTCCTCGATGCGCGCCTTGGACAGCGCGGCCACCCGGCCGTCGCCGTTCGGCTCGCTCTGCAATTCGAGCACGGCGCGCACGTTCTCCTCGACCGTCAGCTTGCGGAAGATGGAAGCCTCCTGCGGCAGGTAGCTCAGGCCCATGCGGGCGCGGCGGTGGATCGGCATGTGGGCGATCGGCTCGCCGTCGATGGTGATGTCGCCGGCGTCGGCCCGCACCAGGCCGACGATCATGTAGAAGGAGGTGGTCTTGCCGGCGCCGTTCGGTCCCAGCAGACCGACCACTTCGCCCTTCTGCACCGCCAGCGAGACATCCTTGACCACCTTGCGGCTGCCGTAGCTCTTCTCGAGGTTGCGCGCCTCGAGCCGGCTGCCCGGCCCGCCGTCGCCTTCGTTTACCCCAGCGGCTTCGATCACTTGGAGGCCTCGCCGCCGAGCGTGGTCGTGGAGCGCAGGCCGCCTGGGGCCGGCGCCGGGGTGGCGGCTGCGGGCTTGCCACCGGCGCCGCCGGAGGCAGCGGCGGCCGGCGCGATGGGCTTGGGCGTCAGCACCGCCCGCACCCGGCCGCTCGCCTGGCTCGCCACGCCGGCGTTGGGCGGCACCGAGGAGCCGTTGACCGTGAAGGTGTCGTTGCTCTGGTCGTAGATGATCAGCGGACCGCTGCTTTCGTCGTTGGGCGTGGCGCCCAGCAGGCGGCGCATCACCGCGTCACGGATGAACTTCACGTTGTCGGCGCGGCTGTCGTAGTCGATCTCCTGCGACTGGCCCTCGATCCACTCGTCGACGCCGGTATTGCGCTTCTGCTTGAAATAGGCCAGTTTGCCCGGGGCGACCGTCACCACAGCGTACTGGTAGCCCTCCGGATCCTGGCGCACGTCGATGCGGTCGCCGCGGATGATGATGGTCCCCTTGGTCACCACCACGTTGCCGGTGAAGACGCTGGTCTGCTTGAGGTCGTCGTAGCGCATGTTGTCGGCCTCGATGTTCATCGGCTTGGCGCGGTCGGCCGCTTCCGCCTGCGCCAGCGAGGCCATCCCGGACAGCGCCAGGACGGCGACAAGGGCGCGAAGCTTGGGATGAGGGAAGAAGGACGAGGCGGACGATGTCATAGAGGCACGAAACTTGCTCATGGATTGTATGCGGCGCCGTTGCCGCATCGTGACGCCCGGACGAAAAAGCCCGCCGAAGCGGGCTTCATTGGCAGGCAGGCCGGCCGGCGCTCAACCCTTGTGGGCTTCGGCGATCAGGAAATCGGTCACTTTCAGCATCCCCTGCATCGAGCCGGCGGTTTCGCCATCGACGTACCAACGCCCGGCCACCGCGATGGCCGGCACCCCGGCAACCTGGAAATCGGTGGTCAGCTGCGCCGCGCGCTTGGCCTTGCCGACGATCGAAAAGGACTTGAACAGCTCGGCGAACTTCTTGGAGTCCAGCTCGGGCTGCTTGTCTACCCAGGCCAGGATGGCGTCGTCGCCGGTGAGGTTCAGGCGCTGCTGGTGGATGGCCTGAAACACCTTGGGCTGAAATTCGTCGACCTTGCCCATGGCCTCCAGGGTGTAGTAGAGGCGCTGCTTGGCCTCCGTGTCGTTGCCCACGAAGGGCACCGGAACGCGCCTGAACGACGCGTAGGGCGGCAGCTTCTTGATCCAGGCCTCGAGCATGGGCTCGAATTCCGCGCAGTGCGGGCAGTTGAAGGAGAAGAACTCGATCACGTCGACCTTGCCCGCCGGTGCGTCGACCGGCTGCGGCCTGCCCAGCACGAGGAAGTCGGTGCCGGCCTTGGGCGCGGCGCCCTGGGCATGCGAGGTCGCCGCCAGGGGCAAGAGGCCGAGCGAGGCAGCGGCAATCGAAAAGTCACGACGGTTCATCAAGTAGTTCTCCTGTGCGCTGAAAGAGCAGCGGATCGGCGACGAGTTCCCCGACCGCGAAGTTGAGAAGGCGAGCGGAAGGCGATAGGCCTTCAGCGCTGGACGCGGACCAGGGCCGCCTCGAGGCCGCCGCCGCCGAGCCGCTCCTTGAGTTCGTCGGCATCGTCCTTCTGGTTGAAGGGGCCCGCGCGCACGCGGTAGACCGTGCGGCCGGCCTGGTCGCGCTCGGTGACGCGCGCTTCCACGCCCATCAGCGACAGCTTGGCGCGCTGCGCCTCGGCATCCTCGGGGCTGCTGAAGGCACCGGCCTGCACGAAATAGATGAAGGGATCGGTGGCGGTGCCGTTGGGGCCGCCTCCGCCCGAACGCGCCCGAGCGAAGTCCCCGATCGGGTCGCTGGAGGGCGCCAGCGCGTTGGCTTCGGCCGGCACCGGTGCGGTCCGGGTCAGCCGCTTGGCGGCGGCATCGGCGCTGGCGCTGGGCGCCACCACCACCGGCACTGGAGCCGCAGAAGGCGGGTTGAGCGGACCCGCCGAGGCCGGTTGCGGAGGCGCTTCGGCCGTGGCAGGCGCCGGCGGCGGGCTGGCGGCCGCGCGTGCGGCCCCGGCCTTGCCGGCCAGCGGTGCATTCGGATCCCAGTTCTGGTTCTTGCGTGCCTCGGCCTCGTCCTGCTCGGGGCCGATGTGCTGGGTCTTGGTCATGAACGGGATCGGCACCTTGGTCACGTAAATCGCGATGCCAAGCGCAATGCCGAGCCCGATCACCAGGCCGACGATCAGCCCGATGAGGATGTTGCCGCTTTGTCTTTTGGTCATGTTGGAAGAAGGAATCACATCTTTCGCGGCGCGCTGACGCCCAGAACAGCCAGGCCATTGTGCAGCACCTGTGCGGTGGCGGCGACCAGCGCCAGACGGGCGTCGCGCAGCGCCTGGTCGTCCACCAGGATCCGTTCGGCGTCGTAGTAGCTGTGGTAGCTGGCGGCCAGCTCGCGCAGGTAGAAGGTGACGTCATGTGGTGCGAAATCCCTCGCCGCCGCGCTCAACATCTCGGGGTACTTGGCCAGTTGCAGCAGCAGCGCCTGCGATGCCGGGCTTTGCAGCGGTGCCAGGTCGGCGTCCTCCAGCGTCTCGATGGCGCCGCCCCAGGCGGCCAGCACCGAGCAGACCCGCGCGTGGGCGTACTGCACGTAGTACACCGGGTTGTCGTTGTTCTGCGCCAGCGCCAGGTCGATGTCGAAGGTGTATTCGGTGTCGGGCTTGCGGCTGAGCAGGAAGAAGCGCACCGCATCGGTGCTGGTCCATTCGATCAGGTCGCGCAGCGTGACGTAGCTGCCGGCGCGCTTGCTGATCTTGACCTCCTCGCCGCCTCGCACCACGCGCACCATGGTGTGCAGCACGTAGTCGGGATAGCCGGGCGGAATGCCCACCCCGGCCGCCTGCAGGCCGGCGCGTACCCGCGCGATCGTGCCGTGGTGATCGGTGCCCTGGATGTTCACCACCTTGTGGAAGCCGCGCTCCCACTTGGCGATGTGATAGGCCACGTCGGGCACGAAGTAGGTGTAGCTGCCGTCGCCCTTCCTCATCACGCGGTCCTTGTCGTCGCCGTAGTCGGTCGACTTCAGCCACAGGGCGCCGTCCTGCTCGTAGGTCTTGCCGGCATCGATCAGCCGCTGCACCGTGGCCGCGACCCGGCCGCTGGTGTAGAGGCTGGATTCGAGGAAATAGTTGTCGAACTTGACCTGGAAGGCCTTCAGGTCCAGGTCCTGCTCGTGGCGCAGGTAGGCCACCGCGAACTGGCGGATCGAGTCGATGTCCTCGATGTCGCCGCTGGCGGTGTATTCGCGGTCGTCCGAGCGCACGGTCTTCTTCGCCTTGAAGTCGGCCGCGATGTCGGCGATGTATTCGCCGTTGTAGGCCTGCTCGGGCCAACCCGGGTCGCCCGGCTTGAAGCCCTTGGCGCGCAGCTGGGTGCTGGTGGCCAGGGTCTGGATCTGCACCCCGGCATCGTTGTAGTAGAACTCGCGATAGACATCGTCGCCCTGGGTCGCGAGCAGGTTGCAGATGGCGTCGCCGAGCGCCGCCTGGCGGCCGTGGCCCACATGCAGCGGCCCGGTCGGATTGGCCGACACGAACTCGACCAGCACCCGCTCGCCGTTCGCCGGCCGGCTGCCGAAGGCGGCGCCCGCGGCCAGCACCTCGCGCACCACCTGCTGGCGGGCGGCGGGCTTCAGGCGGATGTTCAGGAAACCCGGGCCGGCGATCTCGACCGCGTCGACCCATCGGGCGAAGGCCGGTGTGGCCAGCAGGGCGGCGCTGAGCTGCTCGGCCAGCTCGCGCGGCTTGCGCTGCAGCGGCTTGGCCAGCTGCATGGCCGCCGTGCTGGCGAGATCGCCATGCGCCGCCACCTTGGGCGACTCGAACGCGGCCTTGCTGCCGGCACCGGGCGAAAGAGATTCGAGCGTGTTCGCGAGCGCCGCGAGCAGCTCCTGTTTGACCAATAGCATTTGTGAATTTTACCGGGGGCAAATGCGACCGCCCGTGACGAACGTCATCCGATAGTTAACGTCGGCCGTTAGGATCAGCAGCCCCGCGGCGGGGAAACTGTCACAACCACTCTTTCAAGGACTCCCTCCATGTCGAAAAAGCTCCTTTCCCTGATGGCTCTGGGCGCCTGTCTTTCCTTCGGTGCAGCACACGCGCAATCCACCTGCGACGCCCAGGCCGCAGACAAGAAGCTGAGCGGCGCCGCCAAGACCAGTTTCACCAAGAAGTGCGAGAAGGACGCCATGGCCGCCAAGGGACCGGCCTGCGAGGCGAAGGCGATCGACAAGAACGGCAAGGCGCTGGCCGGTGCCGCCAAGACCAGCTTCATGAAGAAGTGCGAAGCGGGGGCTTGAATTAGCTCGGGCCGCCGTTCCTACTTCAGGACGCCGAAGAGGTTGTTGTAGTCGTCGGTCCAGGCTTGCAGGCCTTCGATGGGCGTGATGGCCGTGGTTGCGCGGCGGATCGGGTCGCGTGCGAGGACGGCGGGGTCGCGGGCGACGAGCACCCAGTCGGTGTTGCGAAGGCCAACGGCCGCGGGTTCGTCATGGACCAGCGCCACGTGCAGGTGCCTGGAAAGCGCGATCATCTCGACCACCGGCGCCAGCGCCAGGAAGCGGTTGGTGACGTGGAAGGCGATGATGCCTTCGGGGCGCATGTGCCGGAGATAGACATCCATCGCCTCCGCCGTGATCAGGTGGATCGGCACGGAGTCGCCCGAGAACGCATCCACCGCCAGCACATCGAATCCCTGCGGGCTTTCGCCTTCCAGCGCCAGCCGGGCGTCGCCGAGTACCCGTTGAATACGCGCCGGGCTGTCGGCCAGGAAGCTGAACTCGGTATCGGCCAGCTCGAACACCTGCGGGTTGATCTCGTAGACGCGGTAGGTGTCGCCCACACGCCCGTAAGTGGCCAGTGTTCCGGCACCCAGCCCGATGAGTCCGACATGGCGAGCGGTCGCCGGCGCCGCCGCGATGGCCAGGCCGATGCCCGAGGTCGGCCCGTAGTAGGTGGTCGGCTCGCGCCTGCGGGCCGCCGCCAGGTACTGTTCGCCGTGCTTGACCGAGCCGTGGTACATCTGCCGCACCCGGTCCATCGCGCTGCCGCGCGCGGAGTCCAGGGTGATCAGCGTGCCGTAGAAGTTGCGCTCCATGCGCCGGGCGCCCATGGCATCGCCCTCCACCTGCAGCGTGAGGAACCAGGCACAGGCGCCCGCCAGTGCGAGCGAGACCGTCATGCCGAGCCGGCGCCGCCGCCATAGCACCGCGGCGATCAGCGCGCAGAGCACCAGCCCGACGCCGAGCTCGTAATAGGCCGGCAGCACGCGCGGCGCGACCAGTCCCACGCTCACGCCGCCGATCGCGCCGCCCAGCGACAGCATGAGATAAAAGCGCGTCAGGTAGGCGCTTTCGGGACGCAGGCGTGCCATCTCGCCATGCAGGAACATGCACAGCGCGAACAGGCCCCCCACATAGATCGGCAACGCCGTGCGCAGGTTGGAGCCGATGTTGTCCCCCAGCCCGAAGGCGCACAGCGCCAGCATCACAGCCGCGAGCGGCACGAACACCGCCCGGCGGTACCAGCGGTCGCTCTCGAAAGTCAGCACGAAGGTCAACAGGTAGACCGACAGCGGCAGCACCCACAGGAACGGAATCGCGGCCACGTTCTGCGTGATGTGGTTGGTGATGGCGAGCAGCAGCCAGGATCCCAGCGCCGGCAGGGCCAGCCACATCAGGTGGTCGGCGAGGCGTGGCCGTGGCCGTGACCCGGGTGCGGCCGCCGTGTCGACGCCCACCACGCCGGGTGCCGGCGCCCCGGCGCCGGGCCAGCGGCGCGACACGTACAGGGTCGTCGCCGCGCACAGCACGACGAACACGCCGAACGCCGCCGACCAGCCCCGGGCCTGCTGCAGCAGCGAAGTGCGCGGCTCGATCAGCACCGGATAACTCAGCAGCGAGACCAGCGACGCCAGGTTCGAGAGCGAGAAGTAGCGGTACACCTGCGCGCCCCAGGGCGTGCGCGCCACCCAGGACTGCACCAGCGGCCCGGTGGTCGACAGCAGGAAGTAGGGCAGGCCGATGGTGCCGAGCAGCAACCCGATGATCCACAGGGTCGGGTCTTCGGCGCCGGTCGGCTTCCAGCGCGAGCTGGTCACGATCGGCAGGAAGGCCAGGCTGGCGAGGAGCAGGCCGATGTGCACGCGGGCCTGCGCGCGCGAACTCAGGCGTCGCGTGATCCAGTCGGAATAGGCATAGCCCGCCAGCAGCACGACCTGGAAGAAGACCATGCAGATCGACCACACCGCGGCCGATCCGCCGAACCACGGCAGGATCTGCTTGGCGATCAGCGGCTGAACCAGGAACAGCAGGAAGGCGCTGGTGAAGATGGTGCCGGCGAACAGCGCCTTGATGGTCGTCGGAGTCACGGGTCTAGGCCGGCGCCGGGCCGCTCCCAAGGCGGCCTGCGGCCCCCTCGGGGGGCAGCGACACACGAAGTGAGGAGCGTGGGGGCCACATTCAGCTCGCGCCGAAGCCGCGCGCAAGGAACACCGCGGCCAGCGGAATCAGCGCGATGATGTGCGCCTGGATCATCACGAGCTTGCGCGTCTTGCGGACCTCGGACTCGGGCGGAAGCGTGCCGCTCGATCGCAGCGCCTTGCGCCAGCGCGAATAGCTCAGCGTTGGAAAGATGGAAATCAAGCCGACGATGATGAAGAGCGTGAGCTTCACGTGAAGCAGCGAATTGGTCCAGTACCAGGTGGTGCCTTTCACGCCCCACCACGTGCGCGCCACGCCGGTGGCGAGCACTGCGATGGCGGCGATGCCGTAGACCATGTCGACCTTCGCCAGCCGTTCGACCACGGCGGCGTTGAGCCACTCGACCCGGCACAGGGCGGCTTCGCTGGCAATGAAGACCACCAGGGTGAGGATGGCCAGGATATGCAGGTAGGCAAGGATGGCTTCGAGCGTCATCGGTGGGTTTCCTCGGATGTCGACGGCGCCGCGATGGTGCCGCCCCAGAACTCGGGCCGCGCGTACTGCGCCTTCAGGTAGTCCAGCCACAGCCGAACCCGCAGCGCCAGGTGCTTGCGCTGCGGAAACACGGCGTAGATGCCGTTCGGCGGCGCCGCGAACTCGTCCAGGAGCGGCATCAGCAGGCCGGCATCGATC
>DASXKG010000296.1:0-1739 GCA_036496965.1 Variovorax sp. | reverse complement strand
CCTCGACCGCCCAATGGC
Source organism: Variovorax sp. (assembly GCA_036496965.1). Classification (GTDB taxonomy): domain Bacteria; phylum Pseudomonadota; class Gammaproteobacteria; order Burkholderiales; family Burkholderiaceae_C; genus Variovorax. The sequence goes on along the minus strand of DASXKG010000296.1, from coordinate 1,721 downwards.
TGTCGATGAAATAGGTGAGGTTGAGTCCGAGCGTGTCGGAGTTGCTGACGGTGGCCCCGGTGCCGGGGACCACGGTGGGCACCGGGGCGGTGAACACCAGCGGCTCGCTCGAATCCTGCGGCGCGAAATGCAACCATCCCGCGCCGACTTGCCAATCCCCTGCCTTTTGCGCCCATGTGCTGCCGGAGGCGAGCGCCGCTGCAATGGCCAACGCGGCCGGTCTCGTATTCTTCATGTGTCTCCCTGGTCCATCGACGAAAGAACGTGAAGGATAAGAGCAGGTGAGCCGCTGCGGGGCCGTAGTGTCGTCTACACAACGCAGTGTGAATAACTTGTAGCGGGACCGTTAAAGAATGTGATGGATGCCGCTTCATGGCGACCTGTACCATCGACTTCCCAAGCCAAGAGACGAGGACCAACGATGCTCGGACGAATTCAAGTGCTGCTGTTGGCGCTGTTGCTGGCTGCCTGCGCCAGCACCCGCAACATCACGGTCCAGACCGACTTCGACGCCCAGGCGCGCTTCGCCGACTACCACAGCTACAGCTGGATCGCGGCGCCCGACGGCGGCACGCCGCTGATGCCGCAGCGCATCCTGGCCGGCATCGACACCCGGTTGCAGGCGGCCGGATGGAAGCGCGTGGCCGACGGCCAGGTGCATGTCGCGGCCCATGTGACGACGCGCGACGGCCAGACCTACAACACCTTCTACACCGGCCTCGGCCACGACCTCACCTGGATGACAGGCAGGTACGTGCCGAGCAGCGTCGTCATGTCGACCGACAGCTACCGCGCCGGCACGCTGGTGGTCGACATGTTCGATGCCGCCAGCAGGCGCGCCATCTGGCGCGGCAGCGCGAGCGGCGTGCTGCCCGACGACGCCTCGCAGCGGGATGCCGCGGTCGATTCCGCGCTGCAGCGGATGTTCGCCGATTTTCCGCCGCCGGCCGCTGCCGGGCGCTGATCGGCGCTGGGTCCGCAGCGGGCCGTCGCGCCGGGCCTCAATCGAGGCGGATCACCTCGGCATCGGGCGCATCGCGATGCAGGCGCTCGACCTCCTGGGCGCGCCGGGCGAGTACCGCGCCCTGGTTGATGTAGCCCTTGTCGGTGATCTCGCCGGCCTCGAGATCGGGTGGCTGCGCCAGCACCAGCGCCCGTGCGGGGCAGCGCGAGGAGCCGGCGCCGGCGTCGCGCAGTTCGCGCATCACGCGCAGCAGGGCGGTGTGGAATTCGTGGCGCGGAAGCGCCTGCGCTTGCGCGCTGGCGAAGACCAGCATGCCGATCTCGGCGCGATCATGGCCGGTGATCACCACGTCCTGCGCCAGCGGCGCGAGCCGCGAGACCAGCTCGACGCGCAAGGTGCCCACCGAGACCCAGGTGCCGCTGCTGAGCTTGAAGTCCTCCGCCACGCGCCCATGGAACAGCACACCGCGCTCGGGGCGTGCCGCGTCCACCAGGCGGCCGGCGTCGCCGATGCGGTAGTAGCCCTCCTCGTCGAAGGCTTCGGCGCTTTCGCGCGGTGCGTTGCGGTAGGCGGGAAACACCGAGACGCCCTTGACCCGCATCTCCAGCTTGTCGCCGTTGGGCACGAACTTGAGTTCCAGCCCGGGCAGCGGCGCGCCGATGCATCCTGCGCCGTCGAGTCGCCAGTGTGCCGAAGTGATGGCGGGCGACGTCTCGGTCGCACCCCACGAAGTGGTGAGCCACAGCGGGCGCGAAGG
>DASXKG010000295.1:0-1560 GCA_036496965.1 Variovorax sp. | reverse complement strand
TTCTTCACCGTGAACTGGTTCGGCCAGTTCATCCTCATCCTCCTCGAGTGCCTGCTGGTCACGGTGCCGCTGCTCGTGGCGGTGGCCTACATGACCTATGTCGACCGCAAGGTCTGGGCGTCGATCCAGCTCCGGCGCGGGCCCAACGTGGTCGGGCCTTTCGGTCTCCTGCAGCCCCTCGCCGACGGCGTGAAGCTGTTTCTGAAGGAGACCATCGTCCCCTCTAGCGCCAATTCGATCCTGTTCCTGATCGCGCCCATGATCACCTTCATGACGGCGCTGATCGCCTGGGCCGTCGTGCCGTTCGACGACGGCTGGGTCATCGCCGACATCAATGTCGGCATCCTCTATCTCTTCGCCATCTCCTCGCTCGGCGTCTATGGCGTCATCATCGCCGGCTGGGCATCGAACTCGAAATACGCCTTCCTGGGCGCGCTGCGCTCGGCGGCGCAGATGGTGTCCTATGAGGTCTCGATCGGCTTCGTGCTGATCACGGTGCTGCTCTGCGTCGGCTCGCTCAATCTCTCCCAGGTCGTGATCGCCCAGTCCGGCTGGTTCTTCAACTGGTTCTGGCTGCCGTTGCTGCCGATGTTCGTGATCTTCTTCGTGTCGGCGCTGGCCGAGACGAACCGCACGCCGTTCGACCTGCCGATGTCGGAAGCCGAGCTCGTCCAAGGCTTCCAGACCGAATATTCCTCGATGCCCTTCGCCCTGTTCTTCCTCGGCGAATACGCCAACATGATCCTGCTGTCGGCGATGGGCGCCGTGCTGTTCCTGGGCGGCTGGATGTCGCCGGTGCCGTATCCGCCCTTCACCTGGGTGCCGGGCCTCGTGTGGTTCGCGCTGAAGATCGCGTTCCTGCTGTTCGTGTTCAGCTGGACCAAGGGAACGCTGCCTCGCTATCGCTACGACCAGCTGATGCGGCTGGGCTGGAAGGTGTTCCTGCCCGTGTCGCTGGGCTGGGTCGTCGTCACCGCCGCCGTGCTGCAGTTCGGCGGCTGGGTTCCGAAGCTGTTTTAGGGAGATCGCACAAATGGCCTCTCTCGACCGCACCGCGCGTTCCTTCCTGCTCTCCGAGCTGGTGACAGGCTTCGCACTCACGCTCAAATACATGTTCAAGCCCAAGGTGACAGTGAACTATCCCTACGAGAAGGGACCGCTCAGCCCGCGCTTTCGCGGCGAGCACGCCCTGCGCCGCTATCCCAACGGCGAGGAACGCTGCATCGCCTGCAAGCTCTGCGAGGCGATCTGCCCGGCCCAGGCCATCACCATCGAGGCCGAGCCGCGCGACGACGGCAGCCGGCGCACGACACGCTACGACATCGACATGACGAAGTGCATCTATTGCGGCTTCTGCCAGGAGGCCTGCCCGGTCGACGCCATCGTCGAGGGGCCGAACTTCGAATTCTCGACCGAGACCCGCGAGGAGCTGATGTACAACAAGGACAAGCTGCTCGCGAACGGCGACCAGTGGGAGTCGGTGATCGCGGCCAACCTCCAGTCGGACGCGGCGTATCGCTGAGTCGCGCGGGTAGGGGAAGATCATGCTACTGCAGGCTC
>DASXKG010000294.1:0-2673 GCA_036496965.1 Variovorax sp. | reverse complement strand
CGCCACCAGCCGCGAGCAGCTCGACGACATCTATCGCGCGCTGTCGAGTCATCCGATGGTCAAGGTGGTGCTCTGACCGAATGCCTCGCGCCCCGCTGGCTGGGCCGCATCGACTACGCCGAGGCCTTCGCGGCGATGCGCCAGGCGACCCTGGAACGCACGCCGGGCAGCCCCGACCAACTCTGGCTCTGCGAGCATCCGCCGGTCTACACCCAGGGCCTGGCCGGCAGGGCCGACCATGTGCTGGACCCCGGCGACATCCCGGTCATCCAGACCGATCGCGGCGGACAGGTCACCTACCACGGGCCCGGCCAGGTGGTGGCCTATCCGCTGATCGACCTGCGGCGCGCGGGCTATTTCGTCAAGGAATACGTGTTCCGGATCGAGGAATCCGTGCTCCGCACGCTGGCCCACTTCGGCGTCACCGGCCATCGCGTGGGCGGTGCGCCCGGCATCTACGTGCGCCGCGATGACCCGTTCTCGCATGCGGCGCTGACCGGCCCGATGCCTCCCGACGACCCGTTTCGCGGACTGGGCAAGATCGCCGCGCTGGGCATCAAGGTCAGCCGCCATTGCACCTACCACGGCGTGGCGCTGAACGTGGCGATGGACCTGGAACCCTTCTCGCGCATCCATCCCTGCGGCTATGCGGGACTGGAAACCCTCGATCTTTCTACAATCGGGGTCCAAGCAACCTGGGATGAAGCCGCGCAGGTGCTGGGCAGCAAGCTCGGCATCTACCTCGCGCCCTGAGCCCCGACCAAGACAAGCCATGAGCACCATCGACGTTGTTCGCGACGCCCAAGGTCCCGAGGACTACAACCCCCTGGCCAAGCAGAAGGCCGCAGCCAAGCTGTCGCGCATCCCCGTCAAGGTGGTGCAGGGCGAGGTGCTCAAGAAGCCCGACTGGATCCGGGTCAGGGCCGGCTCGCCGACCACGCGCTTCTACGAGATCAAGCAGATCCTGCGCGAGAGCAACCTGCACACGGTGTGCGAGGAAGCCTCCTGCCCGAACATCGGCGAATGCTTCGGCAACGGCACCGCCACCTTCATGATCATGGGCGACAAGTGCACCCGGCGCTGCCCGTTCTGCGACGTCGGCCACGGCCGGCCCGATCCGCTCGACCAGGACGAGCCGCTCAACCTCGCCAAGACCATCGCCAGGCTGCGCCTCAAGTACGTGGTGATCACCAGCGTGGACCGCGACGACCTGCGCGACGGCGGCAGCCAGCATTTCGTCGACTGCATCCGCCACATCCGCGAGCTCTCGCCGGCAACGCAGATCGAGATCCTGGTGCCCGACTTCCGCGGCCGCGACGACCGAGCCCTCGAGATCCTCAAGGCCGCGCCGCCCGACGTGATGAACCACAACCTGGAGACGGCGCCGCGCCTGTACAAGGAAGCGCGCCCGGGCAGCGACTACCAGTTCAGCCTCAACCTGCTGAAGAAGTTCAAGGCGCTGCACCCCGAGGTGCCGACCAAGAGCGGCATCATGGTCGGCCTCGGCGAGACGGATGAAGAGATCCTGCAGGTGATGCGCGACATGCGTGCCCACGACATCGACATGCTGACCATCGGCCAGTACCTGTCGCCCAGCAGCAGCCACCTGCCGGTGCGCCGCTACGTGCATCCGGACACCTTCCGGATGTTCGAGGAAGAGGCCCGCAAGATGGGCTTCAGCCATGCCGCGGTAGGCGCGATGGTGCGCTCGAGCTACCACGCCGACCAGCAGGCGCATGCCGCGGGCCTCGCCGCGACGAACTAAGCCGAGGTTCCTCGGCCGGCGGTCACGCACGCCAAGCATGCCGCGAGTTATACTTCATTTTCTTCGACTTGAAGTATAACTTGGCGCATGGACCCCGATTTCTTCGAAGATCTGAGCCTGTCTGCCCAAACCAACTTTGCCGAGTTGGTCGAGCAGGCGCAAGCGCGCATGGTCGATCGCTCGATCGCTGACCTTCCCGGCTCCTTCAACAGGAAGGAAATCAAGGGCATCCAGTATTGGTACTGGCAGTTCAGGGACCTCGAAGGGACCATGAGGCAGACCTACCTCGGGCCCGACGACGATCGCCTGCGCCATTTGATCGCGCTGCGCGCGCAAGGCAGGGGTCGCAAGCACGACGGCGTGGCGAGGCTCGCAAGTGCCTGCACCTCGCTCGGGTGCATGAATATCGCGCCGCAGCATTTCAGGGTGATCCATCGATTGGCCGAGCACGGCTTCTTCAACGCCGGCGGAGTGCTGATCGGCACGCACGCCTTCGTCGCGATGGGAAACATGCTGGGCGTTCGCTGGAAAGGCGGCTGGCGGACCAACGACATCGACTTCGCGCACGCGGGCAAGAACGTGTCGCTGGCGCTGCCGACGAACACCGAAGCCAATGTGCACGACGCGATCACCTCGCTGGAGATGGGCCTGCTGCCCGCCAATTCGATCACGACTGGCGAAGGTGCCACCTATCTCAATGCGAAGAACGCGGATCTTCGCATCGATCTGCTGACGGTGCCTGGGCGAAGCGATGCGATCTACCGCCATGAACCCCTGAGCGTGAATCTGCAACCGCTCAAGTTCATGGAGTTCTCCTTGGAGAAGACCACGCAGACGGTAGTCATCTCCGGCGAGAACGCGCTGGTCGTCAATATCCCCTCGCCAGTGCGGTACGCCCTCCACAAGCT
>DASXKG010000293.1:0-7328 GCA_036496965.1 Variovorax sp. | reverse complement strand
AATCCGATGCCGACCGCGTGATGCGCAGCGCCATGAGCAAGCTGTTTCGCGAGGAGCCCGACGTGCGCGAGGTCATCAAGCTGAAGGCCATCTACGAGCTGCTGGAGACCATCACCGACAAGTGCGAGGATGTGGCCAACGTCATCGAGGGCATCGTCCTCGAGAACTCCTGAGCGCGGACCTGCGCATGGCAACGGTCCAGGTCGCCCTGTGGGTGGTGGTGGGTTTGGTCGCGCTGGCGGTCGCCTTCGATTTCATGAACGGCTTCCACGACGCGGCCAACTCGATCGCCACCGTCGTCTCCACCGGCGTGCTCAAGCCGGGACAGGCCGTGGTCTTCGCGGCCTTCTTCAACCTGGTGGCGATCTTCGTCTTCCACCTGAGCGTGGCAGCGACGATCGGCAAGGGGATCGTGGCGCCGGGCGTGGTCGACGTGCACGTGGTCTTCGGCGCGCTGATCGGCGCCATCAGCTGGAACCTGGTCACCTGGTACTGGGGCATCCCCAGCAGTTCCTCGCATGCGCTGATCGGCGGCATCGTCGGCGCGGTGATCGCCAAGGCCGGCTCGGGCGCGCTGGTGCCCTCCGGCATCTGGCTGACGGTGGCCTTCATCTTCGTCTCGCCCCTGCTGGGTTTCCTGCTCGGCTCCTTCATGATGATCGTGGTGGCCTGGGCCTTCCGGCGCTCGACGCCGTCGCGCGTGGACCGCTGGTTTCGCAGCCTGCAGCTGCTCTCGGCCGGCGCCTACAGCCTGGGCCACGGCGGCAACGATGCGCAAAAGACCATCGGCATCATCTGGATGCTGTTGATCGCCACCGGCTATGCGGCGGCCGACGCGCCGCTGCCGCCCACCTGGACCATCGTGGTCTGCTACACGGCGATCTCGCTGGGCACCATGTTCGGCGGCTGGCGCATCGTCAAGACCATGGGGCAGCGGATCACCAAGCTCAAGCCGGTCGGCGGCTTCTGCGCCGAGACCGGCGGGGCGCTGACCTTGTTCTTCGCCACCTGGCTGGGCATTCCGGTATCGACCACCCACACCATCACCGGCGCCATCGTCGGCGTCGGCGCGACGCAGCGCGCCAGCGCGGTGCGCTGGGGCGTGGCAGGCAATATCGTCTGGGCCTGGGTGCTGACGATCCCGGCTTCGGCCCTGGTGGCCGGGATCGCCTACTGGCTCGGGATGCTGCTTTTCTAGGGCCCCTTGTCGAGAGGGGCTGCCATCTGCAAGCCTTCCTCGACCTGGCTCTCGAAGTAGCGCTGGAAGCCGAAGGCGATGCTGGACAGCAGCACGGTGCTGCCGACCAGCAGGGCCAGCACGATGGCCCCGATGGTGAACCAGTTGGTGTTGCCGGCCGTGCCGGTCTCGGTGGGCGCCAGGTTGGCGTTGTAGCGGGCATTCCATTTCTCCGGCGTCATCAGGCCGTAGACGATGCCGGTGAGGGCGCAGCCGGCGATGGTGAAGCCCAAGAGCGGGATCAGGGCCCAGCTCCAGCCGTCGTCCAGGCCGAAGAGGTTCACGCGCTCGAGGCCGTACAGGCCGATCGCGGTGGGAATCGGCAGCAGCCAGCCGAGCCGGCTCGACAGCCCGCGCAGGTAGAAGCAATGCAGCCCCAGTGGGCCGCCGACGAAAGCCAGCCAGGCGGCCACGGTCTTGTTTTTCATTCGGGATCGGTCGAGCTGCCTTCGCCCAGGACTTTCTCCATCAGGACCACGTCGCGCCAGGCGCCGAACTTCCAGCCGCAATCCTTCAGCACCCCGACATGGGAGAAGCCCTGGGTGCGGTGCACGCCGATCGACCCGGCGTTGGCGGAGTCTCCGATCACCGCGATCAGCTTGCGCACGCCGACGGCTTCGCAGGCCTCGGACAGCGCCGCCAGCAGCTTGGCGCCCAGGCCCTGGCCACGCGCGCTTTCGGCGAGGTAGATCGAATCCTCGGCGGAATAGCGGTAGGCCGGGCGCGGCTTGAACCAGTTGCAATAGGCAAAGCCGAGCAGTTCACCGTCGCGCTCGGCCACCAGGTAGGGCAGGCTCTTGGACAAGACGTCGGCCCGGCGCCCGGCCATGTCCTCGGCGGTCGGCGGCTCGGTCTCGAAGGTGCCGGTGCCATGCAGAACGTGGTGGCCATAGATGGCGGTGATGGCGGCGATGTCTTCGTCGCGGCTGGGTCTGATGAGGGTCATGGATGGGTGGCGGTCTGATGCCGGATGGATGGAAATAGGGGTTCGGCGCGCAGGCGGGCTATAATCGTGGGCTTTTCAGCGTGTCGCTGGCCGGGTGGCCATGTCGCGTGTCTCGACGCTGGAAGAACATCGTGGGCAAGCCGGTCCTTGTTTGGGCCTCAGGTTTTGCTGCACCACCCGAAGGATAAATCATGGTCGTCATTCGACTCTCCCGCGGCGGCTCCAAGGGCCGTCCGTTCTTCAACATCGTCGTGTCGGACAAGCGCGTTCGCCGCGACGGCCGTTTCATCGAGCGCCTGGGCTTCTACAACCCGATCGCCAAGGAAAACGAGGAAAGCATCCGCATCGCCCAGGACCGCCTGAACTACTGGAAGAGCGTGGGCGCGCAAGCTTCGCCCACGGTCCTGCGCCTGCTGAGGCAAGCTGCCGCCGCCGCACCGAAGGCTGCAGCCTAAGCAGCCACGACTTCCGGCAACGGCCATGCTGCCCACGCTCGAAGCCGCCGAATTGCCGGCGGACGCGATCGAAGTGGCGCGCATCGCCGATGCCTGGGGCATCAAGGGCTGGTTCAAGGTCCTGCCCCACAGCGCCCAGCCCGAGGCGCTTTTTTCTTCCAAGCGCTGGTTCCTTCAGGCCCCCGGAAGTGCCGCGGGCCGCGCCTTCCGGCTGCCGATCCGCGAGGCCAAGGAACATTCCGACTGCATCGTCGCCAGTTCCGACGAGGTGCCCGACCGCAATGCGGCGGAGGCCCTGCGCGGGGCCCGCATCTTCGTGCCGCGCTCGAGCTTCCCGACCGCCGGCGATGACGAGTACTACTGGGTCGACCTGATCGGCCTGGCGGTCGTCAACCGCGAAGGCGTGCCATTGGGCGAAGTGCGCGAACTGCTGGCCACCGGCCCCCAGACCACGCTGGTGCTCGAGGCGCAGGAAGGCGGCAAGCCGGTCGAGCGCATGCTGCCCTTTGTCTCCGCCTTCGTCGACAAGGTCGATCTGGCAGCGCGCCTGATCACTGTCGACTGGCAGCCCGATTACTGAACTGATGGGCCCCCACGCTCATCACTTCGTGTATTCGCTGCCCCCCGAGGGGGCGCAGGCCTTCCTTGGGGCGGCCCGGCGGAAGGCCTGAGCCAGCGGCCCATGCGCTTCGACATCCTCACCCTGTTCCCCGAACTCTTCGGGCCCCTGCTGGCGAACGGCGTGACGCGCCGCGCCTACGAGTCGAAGCAGGTCGAGGTCGTGCTGTGGAATCCGCGCGACTTCGCCGACGGCAACTACCGGCGGGTCGACGACCGGCCCTTCGGCGGCGGCCCGGGCATGGTCATGATGGCCGAGCCCTTGTCGGCCTGCCTCGATGCGGCCCTGGCCGCGCGCGGCGGGCCGGCGCCAGTGTTGTTGTTCTCGCCCGTCGGCGAGACCTTGCGCCACGAAGCGGTCGAGCGCTGGTCGGCCGGGGAGGGCGCGGTGCTGGTCTGCGGACGCTATGAAGGCGTCGACCAGCGCTTCATCGATGCCCGGGTCACGCAGCAGATCAGCCTGGGCGATTTCGTGCTGTCCGGCGGCGAGATCGCCGCCATGGCGCTGCTCGATGCGGTGGCGCGACTGCAGCCCGGGGTGCTCGGCGACGAGGCCAGCCACGTGCAGGACAGCTTCAATCCGGCGCTCGACGGCCTGCTCGACTGCCCGCACTACACCCGGCCCGAGCAGTGGAAAGGCGCAGGCGTGCCGGCGCCGCTGCTGTCCGGCCACCACCTGCAGATCGAGCGCTGGCGGCGCGACCAGCGGCTGGCCATCACCCGCGATCGGCGCCCGGATCTGATCGAGGCGGCCCGCCGTGCCGGCCGGCTCACCGCGGCCGACGAGAAGGCGCTCGAAAAAAAGCTATAATCGTTGGTTCCCCGATCCTCTATCCGGCCGCGTCTACGCAAAGTAGACGCCTTTAGTGCAGCTCGGACACGATCGAATCCAGGATATCCATGAACCTCATCCAGACCCTCGAGCAGGAAGAAATCGCCCGGCTCGGCAAGAAGATCCCCGATTTCATGCCCGGTGACACGGTCATCGTCAGCGTGAACGTCGTCGAAGGCAACCGCAAGCGCGTGCAGGCCTATGAAGGCGTCGTGATCGCCAAGCGCAATCGCGGCCTGAACAGCGGCTTCACGGTGCGCAAGATCTCCAGCGGCGAAGGCGTGGAGCGCACCTTCCAGACCTACAGCCCGCTGATCGCCGGCATCGAAGTCAAGCGCCGCGGCGACGTTCGCCGTGCCAAGCTGTACTACCTGCGCGATCGCAGCGGCCGTTCGGCACGCATCAAGGAAAAGCTGCCGGGCAAGAGCGCCAAGGCAGCCGCCGCGCAATAAGCAGCGTCTCCTTGTGTTGCAAAAAAGCCGCCAATCAGGGCGGCTTTTTGCTTTGGCATCGAAATTGCCGTGCTGATGTGAATTTGTGGCGTGCACCTGCGTGTGCATGGCGCGTTTTTGAGTTTTACTGAGCGAACCGAATCCCTTGACCACCCCACCGCTGGCCGTGCGTGCCTCTCCTGTCGAAACCATCAATGCCGTCGCTGCGCCGGTGGCGTTGCGCAGCTTCGACCCGCGCCAGGTGCCAGTGACCGCGGTCGACAGCCAACTGCCGCCGGTGGCGGGCGAGCGGTTGGGTGCCGGGGCCTTGCGTGCGCGCTTTGCCGCGCCGCCCGCCTGGACGCCGGAAACGCGGCGCGAGCCGCGCCTGGTCGATCGTGCGCCGGCCCAGGCCGCGGTGCTGGTGCCGATCGTGATGCGCGCCGAGCCGACGGTGCTGCTGACCGAGCGCACCACCCACCTGTCCAACCATTCGGGCCAGGTCGCCTTTCCAGGCGGGCGCGTCGATCCGGAAGATGCCAACATCGCCGCCGCCGCCTTGCGCGAGGCCTGGGAGGAAGTCGGGCTGTCGGCGGACTACGTCGAGATCCTCGGCTGCCTGCCGACCTACACCACGGTCACCGCCTTCGTCGTCACGCCGGTGGTCGCGCTGGTGCGCCAGGATTTCCAGCTGGCGATCAATCCCTACGAGGTCGCGGCCGCCTTCGAGGTGCCCCTTGCCTTCCTGATGAATCCGGCCCACCACCGCCGCCATGCGATGCCCGGCGAAGGGCTCAAGGGGCGCGAATGGCTGTCGATGCCCTACCAGGACGGCCCGCACGAGCGCTATGTCTGGGGCGCGACGGCGGGCATGCTGCGCAATCTCTACCGCTTCCTGTCTGCCTGAGGATCGCAGCGGTGGGGGGTTCTAGAATCCCTCGATGAGCTTCTTTGCGATCCTGTGCGCGTTGCTGATCGAGCAGGTTCGGCCGCTCGCACTCCAGAATCCCGTCTACGCCGGTGTCCTGGCGTGGACGCGCTGGACGAGCCGCAATTTCGATGCCGGCAAGCCGCACCACGGCTGGGTTGCATGGACGCTCTCCGTGTTCGTGCCGACCTTGCTGACGCTGGCCGTCCATTGGGCGCTGGTGCTCACGCTCGGACTTCCGTTCGCGGTGCTCTGGAGCATCGCGCTGCTCTACGTGACCCTCGGGTTCCGGCAGTTCAGCCACCACTTCACGGGCATCCGGGACGCGCTGGACGAGGGCGACGAGCCGCTCGCCCGTTCGCTGCTCGCGCGCTGGAAGAACGTGGATGCGGCCGACCTGCCGCGCAGCGAGATCGTGCGCCACGTGATCGAGTACTCGGTGATCGCGGCGCACCGGCATGTGTTCGGCGTGCTGGCCTGGTTCTCCGTCCTTGCCGCGCTCGGCCTGGGGCCGGCGGGCGCGGTCTTCTATCGCATGAGCGAATTCGTCGCGCGCTATTGGGCGCACAAGAGCGGCGCATCGATGCAGCCGTCCAGCGTCTGGGCGCAGCAGGCGGCGGCGCGGGCCTGGAACCTGATCGACTGGCTCCCGGCGCGCATCACGGCCCTGGGCTTCGCGGTCGTCGGCAGCTTCGAGGAGGCGATCGATTGCTGGCGCAACGATGCGCGCCGGTTTCCGAACGCCAACGATGGCGTGATCCTCGCGGCGACTTCGGGCGCGGTGAATGTGAGCCTGGGCGGCGGCACGCTGCGTCCGGTGCCGCTCACCGATCCGCTGCGTCGCGCCCAGGCGGGCGATTCCTTCGCCGCCGGGCCGGTTGCCGACAGCGGAAGTACGCCCGGACGCGAGCCGGAGCCGGCGCATCTGCGCAGCGTCGTCGGCCTGGTGTGGCGCTCGGTGGTCATGTGGATGGTGCTGCTGGCCTTGCTGACCCTGGCACGGCTCCTGGGCTGACCCATCTCCCATGGCGAACGCAACTGCCGTCCCGGGTTTCTGGAGCCCGCGCATCGCGGCGCTCGAGCCCTATGTGCCCGGCGAGCAGCCCCGCATCGCGGGCCTGGTCAAGCTGAACACCAACGAGAACCCCTATCCGCCCTCGCCGCGCGCCATCGACGCGATCCAGCGCGCGGCCGAGAGCGGGCTGGAGCGCTATCCGGATCCTGAATCGGTTGCGCTGCGCGAGGTGATCGCTGCGCGCCATGGCCTCGATGTCACCCAGGTGTTCGTGGGCAACGGGTCCGACGAGGTCCTGGCGCATGCCTTCTTCGCCTTCTTCCAGCAGGCCGAGCCGCTGCTGATCCCCGACGTCACCTACAGCTTCTATCGCGTCTACACCCAGCTCTACGGCATCGCCTGCGAGCTGCAGCCGGTGGACGCGGCGCTCTGCATCGATGTCGATGCACTGGTCGCGCGCGCATCGCGCGGCGCGGGCGGGATCGTGATCGCCAATCCGAACGCGCCGACCGGCATCGGGCTGCCGCTGGCGCGCATCGAGGCGCTGCTGGACGCCTGCCCGCAGCGCGTCGTGCTGGTGGACGAGGCGTATGTCGATTTCGGCGCGGAAAGCGCGCTGCCGCTGGTCGCGCGCCATCCGAACCTGCTGGTGGTGCAGACGCTGTCGAAGTCGCGATCGCTGGCCGGCCTGCGGGTCGGTTTCGCTTGCGGCCAGCGGCACCTGATCGACGCTTTGCAGCGCGTCAAGAACAGCTTCAACTCGTACCCGCTGGACCGACTTGCGACGGCGGGCGCGGTGGCGGCGCTGCAAGACGAGGCCTGGTTCGCCAAGACCCGGGACGCCGTCGTCGACACGCGCGAGGGCC